>NZ_JAFCMC010000020.1:0-113797 GCF_018130085.1 Bradyrhizobium sp. AUGA SZCCT0169
GTGCAGCTTTTTTAGCACAATCGCACATGAGACCGCGGGTGCAGCGCGCATCCGGCATTCCCTGCGCCCTCTGAATTGAGAGGGTGGGAAGTTTTCAGCAAACCTCGGGCGCAATGCGTCGCGAGAATGCGAACACACGCTCAGTTGTCATCGCCCGGCTTGACCGGGCGACCCAGTATCCCAGAGACGCCAATGATAGAACCGAGAAGCCGCGGCGTACTGGGTCCCCCGCTTTCGCGGAGGACGACAGCGTTGTGCGGAGCTGCTCTATCGCCGTCATTGCCTGCGACAAACGCGAAGCGTTTGCGCAAGGGAGCGACAGCGACGAAGCAATCCATGCCGCAGCTAGCCGAGCTATGGATTGCTTCGCTTACGCTCGCAATGACGTGGAGAGAGCTCGTGCCCTCGCCCTCAACCTTCCTTCTTCGCCTTCGCCCGCAGCTTCATCTCGCGGTAGCGCGCCGCGCCGCCGTCGCGGTTGTTCTGCGGGCTGCGCTCGACGGCCAGCGCATCGTCGGGCACGTCCTTGGTGATGACCGAGCCCGAACCGATATAGGCGCCCTTGCCGATTTTCACCGGCGCCACCAGCGACGAATTGGTGCCGACGAAAGCGCCCTCGCCGATCGTGGTCTTGTGCTTGAAGAAGCCGTCATAGTTGCAGGTGATGGTGCCGGCGCCGATATTGGAATTGGCGCCGACATGGGCGTCGCCGATGTAGGAGAGATGGTTGACCTTGACGCCGGCTTCGAGGTGAGCGGCCTTGGTCTCGACGAAATTGCCGATCCGCGCACCATCGCCGAGCGATGTGCCCGGCCGCAGCCGCGCATACGGGCCGACGGACGCCTTCTTGCCGATCGAGGCCTGCACGATGTGCGAGAACGAATGGATCACCGCGCCGTCGGCGATGCTGACACCGGGGCCGATCACCACGAACGGCTCGATGGTGACGTCGTTGCCGAAGGTGGTGTCGGCGGCAAGATGCACGGTTTCCGGCGCGATCAGCGTCACGCCGGCGTCGAGCGCTGCCTTGCGCAGCCGCGTCTGCATGACCGCTTCGGCTTCGGCGAGCTGCGCCTTGGTATTGATTCCGCGCACTTCATCCTCGCTGGTCTCAATCACGACGGCCTCCAATCCCATGTCCCTGACGAGTGCAACCGCATCGACGAGATAATACTCGCCCTTGCTGTTGGCATTGCCGATCCGATCGAGGATCGAGAGCGCCTTCTTGCCGTCGAACGCCATCACCCCGGCATTGCACAGCGTGACCTTGCGCTCCTCGGCGCTGGCATCCGAATGCTCGCGGATCGTCACCAGATGCTCGCCCTCGACGAGCAGCCGGCCGTAACCGGTGGGGTCGGCGGCGCGGAAGCCAAGTACGGCGATCGCGGCCCCCTTCTCCAGCGGCGCGCGCATTCGCGCAAACGTCTCGGCCGATATCAAAGGCGTATCGCCGAAGGCGACGATCAGGTCGTCGGCGTCGCGCGCCAGCGCCTCGCGCGCCGCCAGCACCGCATGCGCGGTGCCGAGGCGTTCGCGCTGGACGAAGGTCGCGGCATCGGGACGCCTCCGTGCAACCTCGTCGGCGACCGCCTTGTGATCGGGACCGATCACGACGGCGAGCGAGGCGCCCGCGCCTTTCGGGGCGGCATCCAGCACATGCGCCAGCAGCGACTGGCCGGCCACCGGGTGCAGCACTTTCGGCAGCGCGGACCGCATCCGCGTCCCCTCGCCGGCCGCGAGCACCACCGTCAGGCTGGATCGAGCAGTCATGAGAAGTCCTCTACTAGAGCGTTTTCCAGCGAAGTGGCATCCGGTTCGCGTGAAGAAAACGCGTCAAAACAAAAATCCCTATCGGGGCCAAAAGCAACGGCGCCGTCTTTAGGTGTTTTCGCTGTGAGTGGAAACCCGATTCGGCGTCCCGCAAAGTTCCGGATTCAAGATCATGGCAGAATTCCTGTTAATGTTTGACCTGTGATTCGGCAGGCCTCGGGAGGGCCAAAGACGTTTGGCCAAGAATTCCGACCATCGCGCTGGCGGCCTCGGGACGGACGATACCGGCGGCGTGCTGAGCGGTTTGCTGGCCGAGGAAGAGGATCTCGACCGCCGCGCGCTGTGGCGGCTCGGATCGTGGGGCGTCGGTGCGGTGGCCGCGGTCGTCGTCGCCGTGATGGCCAACCAGACCCAGTTTGGATGGAAGCGCGACCAGATGGCCGCGACCGATCTCAACCAGCGAGCACAGCAGATCCAGAATATTGCCAGTCAAACGGAACGCGAGGCGCGGCGGCTCGCAGCGGCCATCGATACGCTCAACAGCGATCGCGACCGGCTCTATAGCCGCGTCACCGGCCTGGAACGCGGGCTGGACTCCGTGACCGGATCCATCGCCCGCCAGAATTCCGCCGCGGCATCGCCCGCCCCGGCAGCGCCTTCGCCTGCCGAGCCCCAAGCTTCCCAGGCCGCGCAAACTCCCGCCCCCACCGTCGCGCCGGTGACGACGCAGACTGCTGCGGCCGCGCCTGACAAATCCGGTTCCAATCCGATCCCCGCCGAACCGGGTCCGGCGGCGGTTTCATCCGTTGCCAAGGATTCGGCCAAAGAACCTGGCAAGGAAACGGCCAAGGAAACCATCAAGCCCGAGTTACCGAAGATCGAAGCAAAGAAGACCGACCCGATAAGGCCTGAAGCCGCCAAGCCTGAATTGGCCAAAGCTGAGGCGGTAAAGCCTGAGACGGGCAAGCCTGAAGGGATAAAGTCCGATACGGCGAAAATCGATACCGTGAGGATCGAGGCTGCGAAGGCCGACGCTGCGGCGCCGGCGACGCCGCTGGTCGCCTCACAGTCCTTCATGGCGCCGCCCGATCCCTCCGCCACGAAACTGATCGAACCCGCCAGGCCCTTGAGTCCGGTGACAGCGAGCCCGATCCCGGAAGTGATGGCGGCCGCACCGGCCACGGACGCCGAGGCGGACGAGGAAACCGGCCCGAGGGTCCCGGTCCAGCGGACCCAATTCGGGGTCGATCTCGGCACCGCCAATTCGGTTCCCGGCCTGCGCGCGCTGTGGCGCGGGCTGTTGAAATCGAGATCGAACGCGCCGCTCGCCGCGCTGCGCCCGATCATCGTCATCAAGGAAAGCGCCAACGGGCTTGGTATGCAGCTTCGACTGGTGGCCGGTCCCATCAACGACGCCGGAGCTGCCGCCCGGATCTGCGCCGTCCTGACCGAAAACAAGCGGAACTGCGAGACGGCGATCTTCGACGGCCAGAGGCTGTCGCTGACCGGCGACAACCCATTGCCCGCGCCGAGCGCAAAACCCGCGCCGCACCGGCGGGGTGCGGTGGCGAAACGCGCCACTGTCGGAGCCGTGGAGGAGCCGGCAAGGAAGCCGGAAACAGCGGCAACGACCTCAGTCTCGTCCTGGTTCAGCAAGCGGGGCCAATAGATATTTACTTATAATACAAAGGGTTGCGGAAAAATTATGAACTGTTTTTGATGCCCCTTAATGTCCTGCAGTGACTTGTCCCGGCGGCCATTCCCGACCATATTCGCCCCGCCATCCCTCCGAGCTCGAGAAAATGCCGCTGTGAAAAAAACTCCGTTCCGCCTGACGCCCTATCAGGTGCAGTTCCTGTTGGTGGTCGGTTTCGTCACCGTCGGCTACGCGCTCTATCTGCGCTATCTCGCGGTCGAGTTCTCGACCGTCGCGCTGGCGTGCGACGCCGGGCTGCAGACGATGATCTGCAAGGCCCGCACGCTCGCCACCACGCTGTTCAAGAATTCGGTGTTCGGCATCGTCGCGCTGATCATTGCGGTGCTGCACGTGATGCGGCCGTCGATCGTGCTGTTGACCGGCGGGCTGATCGCGGCCGGGCTCGGGATCGTGCTCTATAATGTCGTGCTGTCGGGGCTCGCGATCGGGCTGCTTATTTTGGGCTTTGCGCGGCCCGCGCCCGCCACAGCGTAAGCGCGAGCAGGAAGTAGATCGCGCAGGTCCACATCGCCTGCCAGTTCTGCGGGCCTTCGTTGATTCCGATATAGAGCGTGGCCACCACGAGCAGTCCGGCAAAGGCCGATTCGGCGATCGGGCGAGTGCCCTCCTTCGGCCGGTTGACCAGCATCAAGGCGGCAAACGGCACCACGGCCATGGTCAGCGAAGCGAACGGAAAATCGCGATAGCGCGGATCGAACGCAAAACCGAGCGCGGTCTCCGCGCCGATCACCGTGGCGACAACCAGCGTCAGGCCGAGCAGCACTGACAGCACCGATCCGGTCCGGCCATCGCGCGGGCCGAGCAATTCGAGGAAGGTCGGCAGCGGCCGTCCCGACATCGCAGCGTTGGCGCAGAGCATCGGGGACGCGATCGCGGCCGCCAGCAGCGCCCCCCATTGCAGCCAGCCGCCGGTCCCGTAGCTCTCATAGAACATCTTGTCGGCGGCGACGCCGAGCAGCATGCCGGAAATCGTCGCCGAGGTGCCGACCGCGAGCCAGGCGGCCAGCCGCGGCTGCCATGGCCGCCGCCGCAACGTCAGCCAGCCCGCGAGAAACACGAAAAAGCTCAGCGCCATGCCGCATCCCATCTGCAGCTTCCAGAACGGAAAATTGCTGATGGCCTCGCCCGGCGGATATTTCACCGCCCGCTGCGCGGCGTCGATCAGGCCCCAATAGCCGCCGACGGTGCCCTCGAGCTGGCGCTTCCACGGCTGGTCGTAGGCCTCGATCAGGTTGACGCGAAAGCCTTCGCGCTTGGCGAGATCGAGAATTTCGGAAACCACCCGCGCCTGGTTGGTGCGCGACGGCAGCGCGCCCTCGCGCATCCGCCCGGCGCTCGGCCACCCGGTCTCGCCGATCAGGATCTCCTTGCCCGGAAAGGCGATCGCCATCCGCTTGCGGATCGAATCGACATGGGAGGCGGCGAACTTCGCGCGCACCGGCATGTCCTCCCAGTACGGCAGGATATGAATCGTGACGAAATCGACCGCGTCGTAGATCTCGCGGTTGCGCAGCCAGAATTCCCAGACATCGGCATAGGTGACGGGAATGGTGACCTGCGGCTTGACCGCACGGATGTAGGCCGCAAGATCCGACGTCGTCATCTCGCCGCGCAGCAGCACTTCGTTGCCGACCACCAGCGCGGTGATGACCCCCGGATATTCCTTGGTCAGGCCGACTGCGACGGCGATCTGCGAATAGTTCTTGATCCGGTTGCTGCTGAGCCAGATGCCCTGAATGACCTTGAGCCCGACCTTGGCGGCGATGGCGGGAACCTGGTCGAGCCCGTTCTCGATCGAATAGGTGCGCACGCAGTCGGTGATCTTGGCAAGTTGCGTCAGATCCTGCGTGATCTGTTCGGCATCGATATGCGTGGTGGGAATCAGCGGCGTCTGCTCGCCTCGGAACGGCGCATAGGAGACGCATTGCAGTTTGGCGTTGGGGTCGATCGGCGCGCGCACGAGCGTGATCGGGGTGGCCAGCCACCACCACAATGCTGCGATCATACCTAGCGATGTCAGGAGAAGCGCCAGCGGCGTACGAAAAGAAATCGGTTCCATCCTCCGGGCGGGGACCGTCGATTAGCCGGTCACCGGCGTTCTGCCAAGAGTGATCTATCAGGAGGATAGACCTAATCCAAACAGCTAGTCCAAAGTCCGCCCCGAGGTACTCCCTGCGACGATTTTACCACGCGACGATAAAGTTGTGACTTTGCTGGACAAAATCCGAAATAACCGTCATGGGAATCCGGCAGCGTCTCCGCCGCAATGGAGACCTATTTGGACGGCAACTAGCCAAGCCATCACGAGCCGTGGGAATTGCCTTTTCGGGAATTCCAGCGGCCATGTAACAAGTCGGGGAATGTATGCGTCGAAGTGGGCCTGATCTCAAAAGTGCGGTTTTGCGCCACCTCGCCGTTGCAGGCCTTGTCCTCCTGATCGGATCAGGCGGGGTTTTGGCCCAGAGCGGCACCCCTGCCCCGGACCAGCCCGGCAAGCCCCCGGCGGCCAATTCGGCAGACGTGAACCGGGACAACCAGCGCAAGACCGACGAATTCGTCGAAGCCACGCAGGCCATCAACGGTCCGGCCGGAAACCCGGAATGCGTCTGGCTCGGCCGCCGCGTGGTCCGCCTGATGTGGCTCGACGACCTCGATACCGCGTTCCGGCACCTCGACCTCTATGACCGGTTCGGCTGCCCCGGCGGCCATGTTCAGGCCACCTTCCGCTGTCTGACCCGGTTTGGCGGCCAGATCGACCCCAAGGTCGCCGAAACCCTGTCGAGCCGGATCCATGCCTGCTGGATCAATCCGGGCGCCCAGCCCCAGGCGGCGGCAGCTGCCGCCGGCCCGGCCGCGCCTGCGGCCGCCGGCAATGCGGCGCCAGCGCCAGCCGCATCCCCCTCGCCGGCCCCCAGCGCCAGCCCCGCACCGGCGAAGTAAATCGCCAGTCGGATCAACGGCAACGCTCGCGCGGAACGAACGGGATTATTCAGCGTTTGTTCAAGTCCGCGCCCTTAAAACGCCATCGCGTCATATCAGTTGTGAATTCGTGCGGCAGGATTATCCTTAATCTCGCCGCCGTGCCGGTCGAACCTAGGGGACGGGTTCGCTTTCCCACATGCAGGCCCCGTTATGGTTTAACCACCGATGCGCGCCGTCGTCGCCGTTCTGCTGTTTGTAACCGCAGCTCATGCTGCGTTGTGGGGTCTGTTCCAGGAAAAGCAGCCGGCGCCCGATTTCCGCGGCATTTTGCCGAGCGTCTCCTACGCACCGTTTGAGGGATCTGCGCATCCCGACGTCGACAATATTCCGCAAGTCGAGAAAATCCGCGCCGACCTGAAGAAGCTGTCGACGATGACGCGGGCGATTCGCCTTTACTCGTCGACCGGCGGCGTCGAACTGGTTCCGCCGATCGCTGCTGAGTTCGGCCTCAAGGTCACCGTCGGCGCCTGGATCGACAAGAATTCCGACCGCAACGAACGCGAAATCGACGCGGCGATCACCCTCGCCAAGCGCAACAGCAACGTCATCGGCGTCGTCGTCGGCAACGAAGTGATTTACCGCGGCGAGCAAAAGGTCGAGGACCTGATCGACCTCATCAAGCGGGTCAAGAAATCGGTCAATGTTCCCGTTACCACGGGCGAAATCTGGAACATCTGGCGCGACAATCCGGAACTGGCCTCCTCCGTCGACTTCATTGCCGCTCACGTGCTGCCCTATTGGGAAAATTTCACGGACAAGCAGGCCGTCGATCAGGCGGTCTACCTCTACCAGCTGCTGCGCGAGAAATTCCCGGGCAAGCGGATCGTCATCGCCGAATTCGGCTGGCCGAGCGCGGGCTATAATTTGCGGAATGCCGAACCCGGCCCGTTCCAACAGGCTTCCGTGCTGCGCAACTTCGTCGCCAGGGCCGATGCCATCGGCATGGATTACAACATCGTCGAGGCGATCGATCAGCCCTGGAAATTCTTCGAAGGCGGCGTCGGTCCCTATTGGGGCATCCTGAACGCGTCGCGCGAGCCGAAATTCGCCTGGACCGGCCCGATCGTAAACGAGAACTACTGGAAGCTCGCACTGATCGCCGTCCTCGTCGGCATCCTGCTGTCGCTGCCGATCCTGCGCCTCGACCGGCCGACGGTCATGCAGACCGTCATGCTATCGGCCGCGGCAAACGGTGTCGGCGCCTGGGTCGCCACCGTATTCGCCTATTGGGACGGGCACTATTTCGTGTTCGGCTCGGCCTTCGCGCTGACGCTGGGCCTGATCCTGCTGGTACCGCTGGTCCTGATCGCGATGGCGCGGATCGAGGAAATCGCGGCGGTCGCCTTCGGCCGCCGCCCGCGCCGGCTGATCACCAAGAGCGCGCCGCTGGCGCCCGCCACCATCGGCGAGAACGTAGCCTTCCCCAAGGTATCGATCCACATTCCCGCCTATTTCGAGCCGGTCGAGATGCTGAAGCAGACGCTCGATGCGGTGTCGCGGCTCGACTATCCGAACTTCGAATGCGTCTGCATCATCAACAACACGCCCGATCCGGCATTCTGGCAGCCGATCCAGGATCATTGCCGAACGCTCGGTGAACGCTTCAAGTTCATCAACGCCGAGAAGGTGCAGGGCTTCAAGGCCGGCGCGCTGCGCATCGCGATGGAGCGTACCGCAGCGGACGCCGAAATCATCGGCATCATCGATGCCGACTATGTCGTGCATCCGGACTGGCTGAAGGATCTCGTCCCTGTGTTCGCGGACTCACGCGTCGGCCTGGTGCAGGCGCCGCAGGAGCATCGCGACGGTGACCTGTCGCTGATGCACTACATCATGAACGGCGAGTATGCCGGCTTCTTCGACATCGGCATGGTCCAGCGCAACGAGTTCAATGCGATCATCGTGCACGGCACGATGTGCCTGATCCGCCGTTCCGCGATGGATATGGCTGGCGGCTGGTCCAGCGACACCATTTGCGAGGACACCGATCTCGGGCTGACCATCCAGCAACAGGGCTGGCTGACGCACTACACCAACGTCCGCTATGGCGAGGGTCTGCTGCCCGACACCTATGAAGCGTTCAAGAAGCAGCGCCATCGCTGGGCCTATGGCGGGTTCCAGATCGTCAAGAAGCACTGGCGGCGCTTCCTGCCCGGCGCGAGCCGGCTTACCCCCGATCAACGCCGGGAATTCTCGCTCGGCTGGCTGAACTGGCTCGGCGCCGAGAGCCTTGGCGTGGTGGTTGCGATCCTCAACCTGATCTGGGTTCCGATCGTGGCGTTTGCCGACATCGCCGTTCCTGACAAGATCCTGACGTTTCCGATCATCGCCTCGTTCGTCGTCTCGCTGGTGCATTTCATTGCGCTCTATCGCCTGCGCGTGAAGATCAAGGCCGGCCAGATGCTGGGCGCCATGATCGCGGCGATGAGCGTGCAGTGGACCGTGTCGCGCGCCGTTGCCCAGGGCCTGATCACCGAGCACCTCGCCTTTGCCCGCACCTCCAAGGGCGGTCTGTCGCGGATGTCGATCGAATTCCAGGCGTTCTGGGAAGCCGTGATCGGCGTGCTGCTCCTGATCGGCGCTGCCGTGCTGGTGGTCACGAACGGGTACAAGCAGGTGCACGAAATCTACGTGTTCGCTGCCGTGCTGGTGTTGCAAAGCCTGCCGTTCCTGGCCGCGGTCGCGATCGCGCTGTTGGAGAACTCCCGCACCAACTCGTTCGCCTTCTGGCGCAACAGCGCGGTGCGGACGGCGGAACTGATCGGCATCCGCCCGGTCCGGCTGCCGACGGTCGCGCGCCCCTCCCAGCCGGTCGCATCCGAGATTCGCCGGGAAGCCAATTAACGGACGGTGAATCGATCAGCGCAGCCTGCTTGAAGAAGCCGGACTAACCGCAAGCCGAACCTCAGGAATTTGGATCGCACGGCCCAACATTTTCTGGCGCCGGCGCTATTGACCCGCAGGGGCCCGCCCCCTACACAGCGCGTCGAGTGAGCGCGTAGCTCAGGCGGTAGAGCACGTGACTTTTAATCATGGGGTCGAGGGTTCGAGTCCCTCCGCGCTCACCATGAAATCGGGCAAAACTTGAATTTTCGCGGTTTTGCCGAACGTGCTGTGTCGGCACTGTGTCAGCACCCGACATCTCGCCCCATGAATCCAGGAACAGGTTCTTTTGATCTACATCAATGCCCCGCACTGACAGCGCAGCAATTTCCTGTCCGGCAGGGTTTGTAGAAAGAGGTTCGGCCATGCTTCGCTATGTTCTTGCGGCTTTGGCGGCACTTGTTCTGCTCGCCGCCAGTTTGATCCCAGACGATGCCGACGCCCGCGGTCGCGGCGGTGGCGCTTATCGCGGTGGTGGCGGATTTCACGGTGGTGGCTACCGCGGCGGCGCGGTCGCAGTTCGAGGTGCTCGGGGTAGCGCTGTCGCAGTGCGCGGCGGTCGCTACGGTTATGCCGGCTACGGGTATCGTCGGGGCTACGGTGCGGCAGCGGTCGGCGCGGCTGCTGTTGGCGCTGCGGCGGCTGGGGCCTATTACGGCGGCGGCTGCGGCTACGATACCTACGGCAACTGGGTTTGCCCGCGCTACTAATCCGTGTTGAGGCGGCCGTGCGCCAATGGCACGGCGCTCGGCTGCCAGCGTTAAGTCAGGCACCATCCGAGACCCCGCCTATCGCGGTGGCCGTTTGGACGCCAAGAGCGGGTGCATCCGGTGGCGAGCCGCGAGTTTTAAGTCGCCGGCTGCCGCTTTAGCCGCCTGCGAACAATAGGACAGCAACCAGCCCGACGTTCATCAGGCCAAGGGCGATGATGCCTGCGCGATAGAGGAATTCGACTGCCATGGCAGGGTGCTCTCACGGGGCATTGCTCGCGAATTCAACACGATATACCCGCTTGCATCCCTTGGCATGTGCAGTTTGTGCCATTCGCTGTTGAGGCAAAACAACAAAAAATTGGCGCACTTTAACAAGCGCGTTTGGCGTAATTCTGCTCATATCTGCGCGCGCTTCGAGCGCGCAATGACAGCCGCGCGGGGGTGGATAGGGACCATGTCTTCCATCGATCTGATTGCTATCGCGATCGATTGGCTCGATGCCTATCGCGCGGGCGACCTTTTCATTGTTGATTGTTATGCCGATGATGCTTCCCTGCAATGCGACTGCGGGGACAAGAAAGAATTGCGCGGCGCGCACGCTATCGCTGCGTACTGGCACCAACGGTTCGTTGAAACGTGTGCCGGCGATCTCATCGATCTGCAATGGAACGGCAGCGATGTTGTCCTGCACTTCCGCGCGTCGGATGAGATTTTGCAAGCGGTTCTCACGTTCAATCCCGACGGGTCGCTTCAGCGTAGTCGGTGCGCTTTGTTCAATAACCAGGCAGCTATAGGGACTGAAAACCCATGAAGGATTATCAAGCCTCTCGAAAACTTCCTAGGGACGCAGCCGAAGCGGAATTGATCCGCGATCTTGCCACCGCAGAAAACGAAGCGCGACACGTTTGACCGGCTGCATCGGCAATTGCCAAGCTCATTCCGATGATGACTTCACCTATCACTTTAAGTCCGGCTCCCGACATAACAAGTTAGGGCAACTTTGAAGCGGCCGGGCGGCAGTTGCCGGCCGTCTGACGGCAAAAGGCGTTGCGGCGGCGCTATTGCTTTTCTGTCGACACGAAGGTTGACGACCCGAGCGTGGCGGCACGCGGCGGTGGATTGCTGTGGACAACCGACCTTCATCCTTAACTTTGTCGCCCGGGGCAACAGTTGTTGCCCATTTACGCCTCACGAAACCGGCGCTCCGTACCCTACCCTTTGTGGGAAGGGGGCGTCATGGAGTTATTTCGAGCTGAGAAGATCGCCACTGCTCGGGATCAATCAAACCACGACTGCCGCTTCTGCGCAGGAAAACTCACGCTTCTCAAAACGATCATGGAATCTGAAAGCGGAGTGGTCACTCATATGTTTGAGTGCAAGCAGTGCGGAGAGCGCATTTGGACCGAATAGGCCGGCAGGCACGGGGCACGTAGCCAATAGCCCGGCAACCCACCGACGCCCCTCGGGAACGATAGCATCCGCATTTGCGCCGACGACAACTTGTAGACGCTCAGCAGCACAGGTGTCTGGCTGATCAATCGGAGCTAACCGAAGTTGCGGAATCCCCACATCAGGATTCCCAACGTCACCACCAAAATGCACAGACTGCCGACTGCGACCATGAGGAAGACCTCCCAGCCGGAGAGGCCTGCCTTTTTGGCTTTGACAGCCCCGACGCCCAGCAAGACAAACAACAGTGGGGCGACGAGCAGTGTCATTTGCGCTTCTTGGGCGCCTGTACCGGCAGATCGAGCACGCCAAACAATGCGAGCAGCAGGGCAACTTCTTCCTTCGAGCTAACTTTAATCATCGTCATCATCTCCTGTTCGATGGTTAGTCGGCCTAGGATTTCGCGGGGTTCATGGCGATTTGGTTTCGCGATTGTTTCAACCGCGTTTCGTCGGCGGAATTCTTAACAACCGGTTCATGTGCCTGGATGGCAGGCCCCCAACAAGGAGGGGTCAACTCCCTCCGCGCCCGGCATGAATAGAGCAGCCGTTTAGATTGGAACGGTTTATCCGCATGCGGGTTTTCCGACCGGAGGCCGTACATGACCAAACCCCAGATCGCCCGCGTTTGGCGCGGAAGGACCACTCCAGACGTGGCAGACGAATACGAGGCCTATAATTACGAGGTCGGCATCAAGCCGCTGATCGAGAAAGCCCTCGCCGTCCAGACGTTCAGGGAGGACAGACAAAACGAGACCGAGTTCGTCACCATCTCGTATTGGGAAAGCCTGGAATCGATGAGCGGGTTCACGGGCGGAGACCCATCCAGGATCCATCACCTGGAGCGCGACAGGGTTTTTCTGATCGAGCTTCCGAAGTCAGTTCAGATTCTGAAGATACGGCATAGCCACGGAATCTAGCGCCCGTCCTGCGGACCCATTCAGAACACTCAACCGGGCAAGAAACGTGAAAGAAGCCACCACTCCGGCAGCCTCCTTCGTTTCGTGATTTACGTCACATCTCCGTTGATTGTGGTCCGCCATGATCGCAGCCTGCGAGACATCGCAAAAATGGTGCGAGACAATGACCAGTGAAAATCACGAACTGAGCGTTGAGGAACTTGGGTCCGTTGTGGGTGGCGGGCTTGTGGACAATGTCTTGCCCGAAGCCGAGGCGAGCACGGCCGAGTTTCTGAAGAGATTTGCCGAGGCCTCCTTGCGGTTCAATGCATTCATCAGCAGCGCCGCAAGTCAGGGTCCCGCAGCAACTAATCAAGGGTAGTACCCGACGAAAATGGGCTCACCGGCATGGCCGGCGAGCCCAGGACAGCCAGCGCTACGCACTGGCCGATCGAAATCAAATCAGCATTTTTGTCCGTTTGAAAGCCGGCACTGGCCGCTACCGGGCTGGCTCTTTGGGTCTGAGGCCTTCTGGGCCTGCGCAAGCGATCCCCCGACGAAAACAGCAAGCGCGAACGTAATTGCAACGACAGCTGAAAAACGAACCATCAAAACCTCCCTGTTGGAAATACCACCTCCGCCCCTTCGGAGACTGGTGATCCGAAGTGTCACGATAATCGTGAGGCCGGGTCAAGCCGGGCGGCTTCCTTCAAAGAGTGAAGGGAAGCCGACCTGCCGGAGTAGAGGCCGGATTGCTAAACCGGAAAGCGAGCGGCGCTTGCGAACCAGCAATCACCACATCGTCTGCCGCGCGCGCTCCGGCCATTCCCGGTCGTATTTCTCGCCGCCCACGGTGTTGTCGCTCATCTCGGCCAGGATATCGCCTGGTGTCGGCAAGGTCTTCGGATCGACGCGCTTGTCGGGATTCCAGAGATCGGCGCGGACGATGGCGCGGGCGCACTGGAAATAGATCTCCTCCACCGTCATGACGATCACGGTGCGCGGCGCCTTGCCGTCCATCTTGAACGACGCCAGCAGCTCGGGCTCGGCGGAAACATGCGCGCGGCCGTTGACGCGCAGCGTGCTGCCCGAGCCCGGAATCAGGAACAGCAGCGCGATCCTCGGGTCTCGCACGATGTTGCGGAGGGAGTCGCAGCGGTTGTTCCCGCGCCGGTCCGGCATCATCAGCGTCTTTTCATCGTGAATACGCACGAAGCCGGCGAGATCGCCGCGCGGCGAGCAATCCAGCCCTTCCGGCCCGCAGGTCGCCAGCGCCGCGAACGGCGACTGATCCATCAGCGCCCAGTAGGACGGGGTCACGCGGTCGGCGACCTTCACCGTCGAAGCGTCGTTGGGAAAGCCGTAGATGGCCTCGAGTTGTTCGATCGTCGAGACGACGGTCATTGCTTCTCCTATTCTACTCGTCCCACTTCTCGCCCTTGATCGCGCGCACAAGCTGACGTGCGTGAAATTCGGCGCTGCCGGTATTGACGATGGTGACGTCGGGCGCGGCTTCATCGACCGTGCGGCTCAAGCGCTGTTCGATCCTGCCGTCGCTGCTGCGGTTTCGCATCGCCAGCCGGTCCGCAAGCACGTTCGGCGGCGCGGTGATCGAGATCACCGTGACGTCGGCATAGGCCTGGCGCATCGCTGGAATGATGGTGCGCGAAACATTGGCGACAACAGTGTGCCCGGCGCGGATTTCGTCGTCGATGGCGCGCGATATTGCATAGCGGTGGCCGTGCGCTTCCCAATGCATGGCGTATTCGTCGCGCGCCAGCGCCGCCTCGAAAGTGCCGGCGCTGACCTCTTCATTGTCCTCGGAGGCCGAGGCCTGCCGCGTGATCACGCGGCGCGGGAATGCGATGGTGCCATCGTCGGCGCAGGCGGCCCTGGCAAGCCCGAGCAGCGTATCCTTGCCGGCGCCGCTCGGTCCGACCAACAGAATGAGTCGGCCCGGCCCGATTGCGTCCGCATGGCCCGTTGATGTCGTGAGTATGTCGCTCATGCCACACGCTGCCCTTCCCGCCAGACGCTGCGCACCACCGGGATGTCGCGCGCCACATGGACTCGGATCAGGTCGGCGCGCTTGCCGACCGCGATTTCGCCGCGGTCCGAAAGCCCCACAGCCTCGGCCGGCGTCTTGGTGACGGTGCGGACGGCGGAAGCAAGATCAATGGCGGGAACATGCCGCGACAATTGCAGGGCTGCCATCAGCAGGCTCGAGGGAATGTAGTCGGACGACAGGATGTCCAGCAGTCCCTCGCGGGCGAGATCGACGGCGGCGATGTTTCCGGAATGCGAACCACCACGCACCACATTCGGCGCGCCCATCAGGATGCCGATGCCGGCCTGGTGCAGGCCGCGCGCGGCTTCCATCGTGGTCGGAAACTCGGCCACCGCGACGCGGTCGCGCACGGCGTCGATGACGTTTTCCTCGGTCGTGTCGTCATGGCTGGCGAGCGGTATTTTGTACTGATGCGCCAATGCTACGATCTCGCGCATGTTGGCCGCGGCATAGGTCTTCTGGTAGGCAAAGCGCCGCTCGAACAGCACGTCGAGCTCGGCGTCGGTCATGCCGCCGCCCTTGCCGCGGTAATAGTCGCGCAGCTTGACCTCGTCGCGGAACTGGCGCTGCCCCGGCGTGTGGTCCATCAACGACATCAGCCGGATGTCCGGCCGGTCGATCAGTTCCTTTGCCTCCTCGACGACGCTCGGCATTGGTATTTCGCAGCGCAGATGCAGGAAATGATCGGCGCGCAGCAGGTTTTCCTCACGCGCCGTTGTGATCGCCTTCGCGAGCACGCCTGCCCTGCCATCGACCTCCTCGGCGCCGTCCTCGCGCCAGACCCGCAGCGAGTCCAGCACCGTGGTGATGCCCGAAGTCGCCAACTGTCCGTCATAAGAGACGACCGCGGCGATCGGATCCCAGAACACTTTTGGTCGCGGCACGTAGTGCGCTTCGAGATGGTCGGTGTGCAGCTCGATCAAGCCGGGCATGATCAGATCGCCGGCGGCGTCCTCTGCTTGCCCGGGGGCATCGCCTTCGCCGAATTCGGCGATACGGCCATCTGATATGGCGACCCAGCCGCGCGCGATCACGCGATCGGCGAGGATGATGCCGGCATTGCCCAAAATGGTTTCGTGCTTCGTTGCGCTCATCTCACGTCTCTTCCCTATGCCGCCGAGGCAAACGACGTCACATCGACGATCCGGTCCGCGATCAAATGGCGTATCTCGTCGTCATGGACGATCGCCACCATCGCCACCCCCTGATGTTTCTTCTGATCGATCAATTCGACCACGACCGCGCGATTGGCGGCGTCGAGCGATGCCGTCGGCTCGTCCAGCAGCAGGATCGGCAGATCGGATATGAAGCCGCGCGCGATATTGACGCGCTGCTGCTCGCCGCCCGAGAACGTCGAGGGCGGCAGCGCCCACAGCCGTTCGGGGATATTCAGCCGGCGCAACAGGGAGCCGGCCTGCTCGCGCGCTTCTGCGCGGGCGATCCCGTTCACGATCAGGGGCTCGGCCACCACGTCGATGGTCGCTACCCGCGGCACCGCCCGCAAGAACTGGCTGACATAGCCGATGGTGGAACGGCGCACGCTCAGCACCTGCCGCGGTTCGGCGGTGGCGAGATCGATCACGGTGCCCTGGTGGCGGATGCCGATCCGGCCGCCGTCGCAGCGATAATTGCCGAAGATCATCTTCAGGATCGAGGATTTGCCGGCGCCCGACGGGCCCGACAGCACCACGCATTCGCCTGATACAACGTGGAACGAGACCCCGCGTACGACGGGCAGCTCGACCCCGCCCTGCAGATGCATGGTGAAGGTTTTTTCGGCGTTGGTGATGTCGATCATCGCGTTCATTGGCCTAACTCATGCCGGCAAAATCGAGGAGACGAGCAACTGGGTGTAGGGTTCGCGGGGATCGTCGAGCACCTGATCGGTCAACCCGGTTTCAATCACCCGGCCCCCCTTCATCACCATCACGCGATGCGACAGCAGCCGCGCCACCGCAAGATCGTGGGTGACGACGATGGCTGCGAGGCCCAATTCGCTGACGAGGTTGCGCATCAGGTCGAGCAGCCGCGCCTGCACCGATACGTCGAGGCCGCCGGTCGGCTCGTCCATGAACACCAGCCGCGGTTCTGTGACGAGGTTGCGCGCGATCTGCAGGCGCTGGCGCATGCCGCCGGAATAGGTCCGCGGCGCGTCGTCGATACGGTCGTTGTCGATCTCGACCCGCTCCAGCCAGGATGACGCGGTGTCGCGGATGCGGCCGTAATGATTCCAGCCCACCGCCATCAGCCGCTCGCCAACATTGGCTCCGGCCGAGACCGCCATCCGCAGGCCCTGCGCGGGATCCTGGTGCACAAAGCCCCAGTCGGTACGGAACAGGAAGCGCCGCTCGGCTTCGCCCAAAGCAGCAAGATCGCGCAGCACGCCGTCACGCATCCGGTACGCGACGCTGCCCGCGGTCGGCGCCAGTTGCGCTGATAGCAATTGCAGCAGCGTCGACTTGCCCGAGCCGGACTCGCCGACCACGGCCAGCACCTCGCCGGGATAGAGCGCAAAGGAGACGTCGCGGCAGGCAATCAGCTTCCCATAGGTCTTGCCGAGGTCTTCGGCGACCAGCAGCGGTTGATCGTCGAGGGTTTGCTCAGCCATGCGCCCTCTCCTTGTGCGGTGCCGCGCTTTCGCTGCCGCGATGGCCGGCCGATTGGCGGCTCTCGCAATAATCGGTATCCGAACAGACGAACATCCGGCCGCCCTTGTCGTCGGTAACGATTTCGTCGAGGTAGGAATCGCCGGCGCCGCACAACGCACAGGGCGCGTCGAAACGGTAGCGCGTGAAGGGATGGTCCTCGAAATCGAGCGAGACCACTGACGTATGCGGCGGGATCGCATAGATCCGCTTCTCGCGCCCGGCGCCGAACAATTGCAACGCCGCGCAATTGTCCATCTTCGGATTGTCGAATTTCGGCGTCGGCGACGGGTCCATCACGTAACGCGCGTTCACCTTGACCGGATAGGCGTAGGACGTCGCGATGTGGCCGAAGCGCGCGATGTCTTCATACAGCTTGACGTGCATCAGGCCGTATTCGCCAAGGGCATGCATGCGCCTCGTCTCGGTCTCGCGTGGCTCGAGGAAGCGCAACGGCTCGGGGATCGGCACCTGGTAGACCAGCACCTGACCGCCATGCAGCGCCGCTTCGGGAATCCGGTGCCTTGTCTGGATCACGGTGGCATCCGCCGTGGCGGTCGTGGTCGCCACGCCGGCGGTCTTGCCGAAGAATTTTCGGATCGAGATCGCGTTGGTGGTGTCATCGGAACCCTGGTCGATCACCTTCAGCACGTCCTCGGGTCCGAGGATCGCGGCCGTGACCTGCACGCCGCCGGTGCCCCAGCCATAGGGCATCGGCATTTCCCGGCTGGCAAACGGGACCTGATAGCCGGGGATCGCGATCGCTTTCAGGATCGCGCGGCGGATCATCCGCTTGGTCTGTTCGTCGAGATAGGCGAAATTATACGTCGGCGCGTTCATTCGGCGGCCTCCTGCATCGGCGGCGATTCCGTGGCCTCAGTGAACTCCTTGCGCAGTTTGCGCAGCAGGCCGAGTTCGGACTGGAAGTCCACGTAATGCGGCAGCTTGAGATGTTCGACGAAACCGGTCGCCTGCACATTGTCCGAATGCGACATCACGAACTCTTCGTCCTGGGCGGGTGCGATCACCTCCTCGCCGAGTTCCCGGGCACGCAGCGTACGGTCGACCAGCGCCATCGACATGGTCTTGCGCTCGCTCTGCCCGAACGCCAGCCCATAGCCGCGCGTAAAGCACGGCGCCTCGGTGGCCGAGCCCTTGAACTGGTTGACCATCTGGCATTCGGTCATCGCAATCGCGCCGAGCGGCACGGCGAAACCGACATCCTCGGCCATGAATTCGATCTCGACTTCGCCGAAGCGGATTTCACCGGCAAACGGATGGTTGCGGCCATAGCCGCGCTGCGAGGAATAGCCAAGCGCCAGCAGAAAGCCTTCGTCGGCGCGCGCCAGGTTCTGCAGGCGCAGGTCGCGATCCGCCGGGAAGCTGAGCGGCTCGCGCGTGAGATCGCCGACCGGCGTCTCGGCATCCGCTGCCGGCGACGGCTCGATCAGGCCGTCACGGCCAAGAATGTCGGTCACGCGCGGCGTCGCCGCGAGCGAGGCTTCGCTGGTCTCCGGCGTTTCCGGAGAAAACCCCTCAGCAAGCTGTGGGTCCAGCAAACGATGGGTATAATCGAACGTCGGGCCGAGGATTTGCCCGCCCGGAATGTCCTTGAAGGTCGAGGAAATCCGCCGCCGCACCTGCATCGCGCCGGTATCGACCGGCTCGGTGGTGCCGAAGCGCGGCAGCGTGGCGCGGAACGCGCGGACCAGGAAGATCGCCTCGATCATGTCGCCGCGCGCCTGCTTGATCGCGAGCGCCGCGAGCTCGCGATCGTACAGCGAACCCTCGGTCATGACCCGGTCGACGCCGAGCGACAACTGCTCGGAGATCTGGGACAGCGAGACCTCGGGAACGTCACGGTCGCCGCGCCGCTCATGCGCCAGCAGCCGATGAGCGTTCTCGATGGCGCGTTCGCCTCCCTTGACGGCAACGTACATAACTAGCCTCCCCTCGCTACCAGCCGCGTGGTGCGCGGTATCGCGACGATCGCATCGTCATGGACCAGCACCACGTCGATGCCGCGCGGAAACAGCGCCACGTTGGTGGCGAGCCGTTCGAACAGATCATGCGGCTGGATCGCGGCTTGCAGGATCGCTGTGCCGTCGATGCCGGGGCCGCGCAGCTCGAGGGCGGGACCCTGCGTCAGGCTGTCGATCTGCAGGATCAGCGTCGTCGAACGATCCGGGTATTCATTGCTGCCGAACGCGAAGCGGTCGAGCGCCGGAAGTTCGCGGGGGCTGCCGATCAGGGCAAAGCTGCTGATCGAGGAATCCGCGATCACAGGCGCGCTGGTGTGGAACTTGAGCCATTTGGCAACGTCGGATATTTCCGACATCCGGCTGTCGAGCCAGATCGGCGTATCATGGTCGAACAAGGTCAGCGCAATAGCCGCGGTGCCGCGCATCATGGCGGCGGGCGTGCCGGCGACGGCCGCAATGCGCTGCACGCTGCCGGGACGCGCCATCGCGTCCATCACGGAGCGGAAGGTTGATTGCGCCGACAACACCTTGTCGGCAAATCCTGCGGGCAGTTCGGCAACCGTCGTCATCAGCCCTCTCCCCGCACCAAGGTGTAGAAATCGACCCGCGTCGCCGCGGCCTCGGCCGCCTTGCGGCTCCGTTTCGCAGATATCGCCGCGCGCAGCGGCGCGATCACCTTCGTCTCAATGAGGCCAGCGAATTCATCCGACTGCACCATGGCGTCGCACAGCGCGATCATGCGCGCCTTTTCCCTGTCGCGGCCGAGCGTGTAGCCGAAGCCGACCTGGCCGGTCGAAAGCCGCACCGCCGCGCGCGATACCGTGGCTTCGCCGAGATTGAAGGCAGAGCCGTCGCCGCCGATACGGCCGCGCACCATCACAAGGCCGTTCTCCGGCTCACGCAGATTCTCGTGATCAGGCAGCGTGATCGCCGCCAGACGGCCGGATATCTCTGATGGATCGGAATGCGCCAGCACCGCCATGACCGCCTTGCGCTGCGCCTGCTTGTCGTTCTCGGTTGCCGTCATATCCACCTTGCCGGAATCAAGTTGTCTATGCTAATAGACAACTTCATAACCAAACGCCATGACTGTTTGGTGACAACAGGGTTGTTTTTCGGATGACCGTCCCGGATATATTTGCAGCATGAGCATGCAGGATGCGGCCACCGGTGTGGCGTTGTGGCGGCAGGTCGCCGACGGGATCGAACGCGGCATTGCCGAGGGCCGCTTCGCCGCGGGTGAGAAGCTGCCGGGCGAGATGGAGATCGCCGAGACCTATCGGGTCAACCGCCATACCGTGCGCCGAGCGCTGGCGACGCTCGCCGAACGCGGGCTGGTGCGCGCCGAGCGCGGCAGCGGTACTTATGTCGAGGCCCAACGCCTCGCCTATCCCTTGCGCTCGCGGACGCGGTTTTCCGAAATCGTCGGCGCCGGCGGCCATGAACCGCGTGGCCAGTTGATCGCAGCGTCCGACGATGTCGCTACACGTGAACTGGCGCGGGAACTCGGACTGAAGACGGGCGCACCCCTGGTCCGGATCGAGGCGCTGCGGCTGGCCGACCGGACGCCGATCTGCGTCAGCACCTCATGGCTCTCCGCCGTGCGCTTCCCTGACGCGGGACGGGTCTTTGCCAGCGTGCGCTCGATGACCAAGCTGGTCGCACATTACGGCATCCGCGATTACCGCAGATCTTCCACCCGCATCACCGCCGCCATAGCCGACGCCAGCGACGCCGCACGGCTCGATCTCGCGCTCGGCCGCCCGGTGCTGGTGGTCGACAGCACCGACGTCGATCCTGACGGCAGGCCGATCGTTACCAAGCGCTCACGCTTTGCCGCCGAGCGCGTCGAGTTCCTGGTGGAAAGCGATTAGGCTTGTAGGGTGGGCAAAGCGAAGCGTGCCCACCTCTTGCTTCCCCAACAAAGGATTGGTGGGCACGGCGCAAGTGCGCCTTTGCCCACCCTACGGGCTGCCATCAAACCACCGCGCGCTGGCCGATGATCGCAAACCGCAGCTTGCCCGAAATCCAGTCGATGGCGGCGACTGCCACCAGGATCATCAGGATCAAGAATGAGACTTTCTGCCATTCCAGCACCCGGATCTGCTCGGCCAGCTGCAATCCAATGCCGCCGGCGCCGACGATGCCGATGATGGTGGCCGAGCGGGTGTTCGACTCGATGAAATAGAGCACCTGCCCTGCGATCACAGGCAGCACCTGCGGCATCAGCCCAAACCGTATTTCGTGCAGCGCATTGCCGCCGGAGGCCCGGATGCCCTCGACCTGTTTCTTGTCGGCGGCCTCGATCGCTTCGGAGAACAATTTGCCGAACGCGCCAAAGTCCGCCACCGCAATCGCCAGCACGCCCGCGAACGGCCCAAGCCCGACAACGTTGATCCAGACCAGCGCCCAGATCAGCGTGTCGACGCCGCGGATCGAATCGAGAAAGCGGCGGACCGGGAAGCGGAAGATGCTCGACGGCACGATGTTCTTTGCCGCCAGCAGACTGACCGGCAGCGCGAGCAACGCGGCAAGGGTGGTGCCCAGCAGCGCGATCGACAGTGTTTCACCGAGCGCAACGAGATAGACCGGGAGCGAACCGCCGGGATCGGGCGGGATCATCATCATCGTGATCCAGCCGAGCTGGCTCAACCCGGCCAGCATCCGCGCCGGCGAAAACTCCAGCTCTACCAGCCCGAACACGAAGATCCCGAATGCTGCGAGCAGCATCGCGGGGATCGCGAGACGGGAGGAAACCGGCCGGTCAAAAACCTCGGGATAGCGGCCGCGCAGCTCTCCGGAGTCCGGTGCAGGAAACCGTGTCATGCCCGTGCCTCCTTGCCGAACAGCCGCCCGCGCGCCCATCCGGTGCCGATATCAATCAGGAACACGGTGACAATGATCATCAGCAGGATCGCACTGACGTCGGAATAAAAGAACTTTCTGACGGCGACGACGAGTTCCTGGCCGATGCCGCCGGCTCCGACGAAACCCATCACCGACGCGCCGCGCACATTGATCTCAAAGCGCAGCAATGTGTAGCTGGCAAAACCCGCCGCGACCTGCGGCACGACGGCGAAGCGGATGCACGCGATCCAGCTCGCGCCGGTCGATCGCACCCCCTCGACCGGCTTCATGTCGATGTTCTCGACGATTTCGGAATACAATTTGCCGAGCGCGCCGACCGAATGGATCATGATGGCGAGAACCCCGGCCATCGGCCCGAGACCGAACGCAATCACGAAGATCAACGCGAACACGATGTCCGGAACGGTACGGCAGAATTCCATCAGGCGGCGAATGGTAAACCGCAGCCATGGCGCCGGCGAGGTATTTTCGGCGGCCAGAAAATTGAGCGCAAAAGCAAGGATCGCCCCGGCCAGGGTACCGACGTAACTGATCAGGACGGTCTCGCCGAGCAGCGCCAGCCATTTTTTCCAACCCCAGAACCACTCGCCGATATCGGACCAGACCCGCGCGCCGCTTTCCAGCGTGCCGATGCGGTCGAAGTAGCTGACGAAATTTCCGATCTTGTTGACGAACGTGACCGGATTCACCTCGGCGCCGATGGCGGCGATGACGAGAACGGCAAAGAATACCGCCGTTGCCAGCGTCATCCGCAGCCGCTTGCGCGCCACCGCCGCACGATAAGCGTCGTTGAGCACCGCGAGTTGCTGGGCTGGAAGGATGGATACGGCTGATGTCATGGAAGGCTGCTGTGCCGGTTATGTCCTGAACGGAAAAAGGCCGGGTCGCATGGACCCGGCCTGGTCTCGCTCCGCCGATCGATCAGGACGCCTTCTTCTTGCGAAGATTGTCCACGAACTTGATCAGGTCGATCATGCCGTCCCAATCCTTTGTCGTGGCGGGATTGAAGGCCTTTTTCTGGCCGTCGGAAAGACGCTCAAAGGCGGCCTTGTCCTTGGTCGGTGCATCCGCAAACGCCTTGGCGATGGCGGCCTTCAAATCTGCCGGAAGGTCCGAATTATAGGCATAGGGCCCATTGAGAATGGGCGCGGACTTATGGACGATCCGGAAATCATCCTTCTTCATCGCTGTGCCGTCGGCGTTCTTCAGCATGCCCTTGGTCAGCATCTGGGCCAGCGTGGAGTCGTCGTCGGTGGTCCATTGATTGGCGGCGACTTCGACGGTGCCCTGCGTGAGTGCCAGGATGGCATTCTCATGGCTGCCGCTGAACACGACCTTGCCAAAATACGTGTCGGCATCGGAGACGCCCAGCTTGTCGAGTTCGAAGCGCGGCACGTTGTTGCCCGACGTCGAATTCGGATCGACCAAAGCCAGATTCTTGCCCTTCAGCTGGTCGATGTTCTTGTACGGGCTCGACGCCTTGACGAAGAACACCGAGTAATAACCCGTAGAGCCATCGGCATTGATGTCGTTGGCGAACGCGTCGGTCTTGACGCCGGTCATCCGCGCGCGCGCGAACGACGCCGAGCCGTAGCTGGCGATATGGATGTTGCCGGAACGCTGCCCTTCGATGACGGCGGCATAATCGTTGGCAATGCGCAGCGTGACTTTCACGCCGAGCTCCTTGGAGAGATAGGCGACGAACGGCGCCCAGCGTTCGGTCACGCCCGAAGCGTTTTCCGCCGGCACGACGGCGAAGGTCAGTTCCGGATATTTGCCCTTCCAGTCCTGCGCAGAAGCGGCGGAGGCCGAAAACGCCAGCGCGGCCGCGCCGGCCAGAACGATACGACGATTGATCATGGTGTGCCCTCTTGTTGTGTTACGCATTTTTTCGGCGGTTTGCAGCTTTGCAAGCGGCCGCCCTGTTACAGACGAAACGCTCAGGCCGCCGCCGCAGTGCCCAGCTCAGGGACGGCGGCTCCATCGGGCGCATGTGCGGGTGCTGCGCCCATGACGTCGTTGGCTTCGAGATCGTAAAGCTCGCGCGCAATGAGGTCGGTCAGCGTCGCCGGCGCCCCGTCGAACACGATGCGACCCGCGGACATGCCGATCAGGCGGTCGCAATAGGCTCGCGCCAGATCGAGTGAATGCAGATTGCAGATCACGGTGATGCCGAAATGCTTGTTGATGCGCAGCAGTGCATCCATCACGATCCTCGTGTTGCGTGGATCGAGCGAAGCGATCGGCTCGTCGGCGAGAATGATATCCGGCTCCTGCACCAGCGCACGCGCGATCGCGACCCGCTGCTGCTGACCTCCGGAGAGCTGGTCGGCGCGCTGGGCTGCAAGCGAAGCCATGTCGAACTGCTCGAGCGCCGACATCGCCAGCGCCTTGTCCCGTTCGGGCCAGGTTTGCGTCAGCGAACGCCAGGACGGGATTTCGGCGAGCCGCCCCATCAGCACATTGGTCAGCACATCGAGCCGGCCGACCAGATTGAACTGCTGAAAGATCATCGCCGAGCGCGCGCGCCACTGCCGCAAATCCTTGCCGCGCAGCGCGGTCACGTCGACGCCTTCAAACAGGATGCGGCCTTCGGAAGGCTCCGCGAGGCGATTGATCATCCGCAGCAGCGTCGACTTGCCGGCGCCGGAGCGGCCGATCACGCCGACGAAGCTGCCGGGCGCGATTGAGAATGACGCATCATCCACTGCGGCTTTTGTGCCGAAACGGCACGTCAAACCTTCCACTACCAGCATGCAATGCTCCAGAATCCCACTCGTGGATCATCGCTAGCGATTGGACTTTACAGTTGTGTGACAATCACGCTGCGGTGCGGCGTCGTCCACACCCTCATCGCCCACGCGATATCCGTCATGCAACCGTCACGAAGATGTCATCATGCCCATTGATGACGTGCCATCGTGACACCACCTTTGTCGCGGAGAGACGCCCGTATGGCCGGCAAAATGCTTTCAGTCGACCCGACCGTCGATCCCACGGCGAAATTGCACGACACCCGGCTCGGTGCCTATTGCGAAGTCGGCGCGCGCACGATCCTGCATGAAGTGTCGATAGACGACTATTCCTACGTCGTCAATGACGCCCAGATCACCTACACTTCCATCGGCAAATTCTGCTCGATCGCGGCAATGACCAGGATCAATCCGGGCAATCACCCGATGCACCGCGCGACTCAGGCGCACTTCACGTACCGGGCCAGGGCCTATTTTTCCGGCGAGAGCGACGACGCCGCGTTCTTCGAATGGCGGCGCGCGCACCAAATCCATATCGGCCATGACGTCTGGATCGGCCATGGCGCGATCATCCTGCCCGGCCGCAACGTCGGCACCGGCGCCGTGGTCGCCGCCGGCGCGATCGTGACCAAGGACGTCCCGGCCTACACCATCGTCGGCGGCAATCCGGCGCGGCCGATCAAGCGGCGGTTTTCGGAAGAGGTCGCCGGCCGGCTCGCCGAGCTTGCCTGGTGGAATTGGGACCATGAGACGCTGCGCTGCGCCCTGCCCGATTTCCGCAAGCTCACGGTAGAGGATTTTCTGGCAAAATACGAAGCAGGCACGGGCTCGGTCCGCGCGCAGATCAGGCATCAGGGGGCAGCATCGTGACTGACATTTTCATCGAAGGCGGCCGGGCCCTGCTCGGCCAAGAAATCCACGAGGCCTCGCTGCGGATCGCTGGCCGTGACATCAGCGCCATCGGCGTCGACCAGGGCCGCGCTTCGCTGGGCATCGACGCCGGCGGCTTGCTGGTGTTGCCGGGGATCGTCGATCTTCATGGCGATGCGTTCGAACGGCAGATGATGCCGCGCCCGGGCGTCGATTTCCCGATCGACGTCGCCCTTGGTGACAGCGACCGGCAGGCGATCAGCAACGGGATCACCACCGTCTATCACGGCACGACGTGGTCGTGGGAGCCGGGCCTGCGCTCTGGCGATAATGCAAGGCGGCTCCTGGAAGCGATCGAGTCGATGCGGCCGCAGCTTTCGGCCGACACCCGCTTCCATCTGCGTCACGAGACCTACAATCTCGACGCCGAAGCCGAGATCATCGAATGGTTGTCGGACGGGCGCATCGACCTGTTCGCGTTCAACGACCATATGGATGCGACGGTCGCCAACCTCGACAAGCCGCAAAAGCGCAGCCGCATGGTCGAGCGCACCGGGCTTTCGAACGAGGCGTTCGATTTGCTGGTGGCGAGCGTCGTCGGCCGCGCGCACGAGGTGCCGGCCTCGATCGCCCGGCTGGCGAAAGCGGCGCGTGACGCCAACGTGCGCATGCTTTCGCATGACGACGAGAGCCCCGAGATGCGGAAGGCGTTTCGGGCGCAGGGCGTCGGCATCGCCGAGTTTCCGGTCAACGAGGAAACCGCACGTGAGGCGGCAGAGGCCGGCGACTTCATCGTGTTCGGCGCGCCCAATGTCGTCCGCGGCGGCAGTCATACCGGCTGGACCAAGGCCTCCGACATGATCGCCAAGGGCTTATGCTCGGTGCTGGCGTCGGACTATTATTATCCGGCGCAGCTATTGGCAGCGTTCCGTCTTGCTGCGGATGGCGTGCTGCCGCTGGCCGAGGCCTGGCAGCTGACATCGTCAGCCCCCGCCCGCGCCGCCGGCCTCACCGATCGCGGCGTTCTCGCCGCCGGCCAGCGTGCCGACATCATCTTCGTCGATGACAGGGTGCCGTTGCGGCCGCGTGTCGTCGCCGTCATGGCCGCGGGACGCCTCGTGCATCTGACAGAGGCTGGCCGCCTGCGCAGTCCCTCAACGGCGCCGCGCAAGACGGTTGCGGCCGCCTGACGCGCCGAGTCTTTTGTCTTGACGCGTTTTCTTCACGCGAACCGGGCTCCACTTCGCTCGAAAACGCTTTAGTCTGCACCGATGTCGAATTATCCGCGTTACGCGATCTACTACGCCCCGGCGCAGGCCAGCGATCTCAACCGCTTCGGCTCGCAGTTGCTTGGCTATGACGCCTTCGGCGGCGAAGACCTGCCGTTTCCGGTAGATGTCGCCAGCGCTGCGCCGGATTGGCAGGACCTGACCGCCGATCCCCGCAAATACGGCTTTCACGCCACGCTGAAGGCACCCTTCTCGCTGGCACAAGGCAGGACTGAAGCAGAACTCCTCGCGGCGTGTGCCGCCTTCGCCGCAACGGCCCGGGCGATTCCAGTGATCAGGCCGGTGGTCGGCTCGATCAGCGGCTTCATTGCTGTCATCCCGGCAGAGCCGCCGCGTGATTTGATCCGGCTTGCGGCCGACAGCGTCAGCGAATTCGATATGTTCCGTGCGCCGCTCACTGAAGCGGACCGTGCGCGCCGCAATCCTTCCCGCCTGACATCGGCGCAGCGCGCTCATCTCGACCGCTGGGGCTATCCCTACGTGATGGAAGAGTTTCGATTCCACATGACGTTAACAGGCCGGCTTGACGCAAGCCGGCTGGAGACCGTTCTGGCGATGCTGAGGAATAGGTTTTCCACGCTCGGCCTCGATACGCTCGCGATCGACCGGCTCGCGCTATTCCGTCAGGACAGCGCGGATTCCCGCTTCCGGATCGCCAGGCAATTCGTCCTCATGCCAGGCCAGGGTTAGGCGCAACCGCATTGCCGCCGCGTCAGGCGGATCAGATGTGTTGAGACAGCACTTGCTTCTGCCGTCCATCCGGCCGCGGGTCGATATCCACCGACCATAGATCCAGATTGTCGACATCCTTCAAGGTCACCGTCATGACCTCCGATTGGCCATCGATATCAACCCGGCCGAAGAACTGAAGTCCGAAACACGGCGCGAGGTTTTCGCCCTGCTCCGCGCTGCAGCCTTTTTGGAACGCCACCGCCGGTCCGAACGTATTGTCCAGCGGGGCCGGCGCCCAGGTCCCCGCATGCAGCGGTCCGGAGACGAACTCCCAGAACGGCTCGAAATCCTGAAACACCGCGCGGTTCGGATGGTAGCGATGTGCGGCCGTGTAATGCATGTCGGCCGTCAGCCACACGGTGTTGCTGATGCCCATGCGTTTCATGAAGGACAGCAGATCGGCAATCTCGCATTCGCGCCGCTCCGGCGGGCCGTCGCCAAGCGCGATCGCATCCTCGCTGATCAATCCGATCGGCATGTCGGCGGCGATGACCTTCCAGGTCGCATCGGACGCCGTGAGTTCACGCTTCAGCCAGGCCAGTTGCGCCGGGCCGAGAATGCAGGTGTCGCTGCGGTCGTCGCGATTATTCCACGTCGAATCGCGGTAGCTGCGCATGTCGATCAGAAAGACGTCGAGCAGCGGCCCATAGGCGACCTTGCGATAGATCCGCCCCGCCTGCCCAGCCAGGTTGCGGATCGGCATGAATTCATGGAACGCGCGGGCCGCCCGCGCCACCAGGTGAGAGCTGCCGTCTTCGGCGTAGCCGGTCTCGTCGGCGGTGCCGATCGGCGCCCAGTCATTGGTCACTTCATGATCGTCCCACTGCGCGAGCATCGGCACTTGCGCGTTGAAGGCGCGCAGATTCTCGTCGAGCAGATTGTATTTGTAGTTGGCGCGATATTGCGCGAGGCTGTGGGCAACGACGGATTTGTCCTCGGTGACGATGTTCCGCCACAAGCCTCCGTCCGGCAGCTTCAATTCGGCTTCGATCGGACAGTCGGCGTAGATGTGATCGCCGGAATGGATGAAGAAGTCCGGGCGGTTTACGAGCATGGTCTTGTAAGTCCGCATGCCGCCGCGGGCGGGATCGATGCCCCAGCCCTGGCCAGCGGTATCGCCCGACCACACGAACGAGACCGCATGTCGCGCCACCGGCGCGGTACGGAAATGGCCGACCTGTGCCTCACCCGAAACCCCGAACTCGCCGATATCAGCGAAACGCACCCGGTAGAAAATATCCCGCCCCGGAGGAAGGCCATCGAGCAAAAGCTTCGAGGTGAAGTCATGCTCGGGCAGCGCTTCCGACCATGCGACGCGAAGGATGGACTTGAAGCTCTCGTCGATCGAGCACTCCACCTGCATGCGTGCGGCCCGATCGGCCCTTGCCCATATCACCGCGGAATCGGCCGAGACGTCGCCTGACGCGATCCCGCCGGCGATGTGCGGACGATCCGCGGCGCGGCTGACATAGGGCTTGGCAACACTTCCCAACGCTGCGACCGCGGCGGTGGATGCGGATCGAACCAGCAATTGACGTCTGGTCAAGCCTTGTCCAGTCAGGTCTTGCGTCGCGCGTATTCCAATCGGCATTCAAGGCATCCTCGTCGAATCGCGACGAAGGGTGCCTGTCCAAATTGACCGCAGCCCGAAGGTTTTGCGACAGTCGGATGAACCGCGCGGCCGCTACAGAATGAAGGTGTTCGCAATCTCAGCGGTGAACTCGCCGTCGGTTGCTGAGCGGATGTGCGGATGTGTGGGGGAGGTAGACGAGGCCCGGAGTGCCTAGGAGTCCGGGCCTCGTGAGCCTCCAGTGGAATGGCGTTCACTGTGATGAGCGAACGCCCTGCCCCCCGCTGTTAGCGAGGCCGTTATAGATTGCGAAACCGCGCGCCGCTAACCCGGACGAATACGGATGTCCAAATTGCGATCATCGTGCGCTGCGTGAGAGGACCGCCAACGCAAAGGTTGCTAAACGCGTCGCCGCACGCCTTGTGCCGCCAGGAGCATTTCAAATGAAAACGATTTTATCCGTGTTGATTGTGCTTGGACTATCGCTCGCCGCCGCGCCCGCCTTGGCCGCCGACAACCGCAACGTCTCGGTCATCAACGAGACCGGCTATGCGATCAAGTTTTTGGGTTTCAATTCGCCCGATGACGGCCTCGACGAATGGGAGAACGAACTCGACAAGACCCTGAAGAACCAGGACACCGCTTACGTTGAATTCGATGAGGACGAGGATGAGGACGGCTGCGTCTGGAACATCAAGGTGGATTGGGCGAATTACGATGAATCGGTGCTCTGGAAGAACGTCAATCTGTGCAAATTCAACGTGCTCAGGCTGCGCTACGATTCCGGGACCAAGACGACGTCATTCATCGCGGAGTAATCGATTGGTCGAGTGTGCACGAAACGCAGGCAGCATTGCTTACAAAATCGTCTTGCCCGGAACTGTTCGATAGGGCTGATTTCACGCGGGTCCTTGGCGCGACACCTGGGCACCGCCCAGCCTCGCACCATCTTTCCCATACCCCCCGCCATCCTCAGGGACGGCGGGGGTTTCATTCTTGGAATCTCCGGAATCCGCAGCGGCGGGCAACAACACCGTGCCCCGTTGAGCCAGCCCCCACGATCCGCAATCAAGCCTGCGAATCGGATATTTTGGAAGAGAATCGGCCATAACGCGTTGAACGTTCCTCCCGCTCTCAATCGGAGCAGCGCACGCCATGAACCGAAACATGCATTGCCCGCATTTTCTTTGGAATAATGGGCCCCGCGCGGTGTTCCGGCCTCCGATGCTGCAATTTGTGATCTTCAAGCGCCGCCGGAACTTTTGCTGGCAAGTGCGCGATCAGAGCGGGAAAATGATTGCAGGCGGACGGGAGAAAACCCGGCCCGCCGCCCGCTATCACGCGTATCGCGCCTTGTTCCTTGTGCTTTCCACCGGCTGGAAGGCGAACGATCTGCAACCGCATTAGGCAGGGCTCCTGCCGATCGCATGGCCTTGTCCCAAGGCAGCGTCAAGGCAGCGTCCCGAGGCAACGCGCCCCCTAGCAGCCCCGACATATCCCGGTGAACTTGCTGGTCTCAACCCGGCCGCGCGGGCGCACGGGTGGCCTCTTTGACCTTGCCTGGCGCGGAACGGTGATCCGTTGCGACGCCCCCGCATAGGGCGGCACGACGACGCGCGAACCCGACGGCGACGCATTGACCGAACCGTAGCTGGGGGACGGCGCAGGACTGTTGGTGCCGGGCGGCGGGATCCGGGAGGCGTTTCCGATTCCGCTGGGGTCGCCGACCGCGCTGGGATTGGCCGGACCGTAAGGTATGCCGCTGATCGCAGAACGGCCCGCTCCGGCCGAGCCGGCGGGCGGCGGGAACTGCGCGAACGCGGTGCCGGGCACGATCAGGCTGACAAGCATCGCAAAGCCAACAAGCGCCGAATGGCCGGACATTGAATCTCCAGGGAAAGCTGTGGGCCCAACGTTCATGTGGGGCGCTCGTTCCGGGGGTAAGGTCGCGCCCGTCAATTACCGGAGTAGGCATCTGTAAACGAATCAGACCTAACTTGGCGGCGATCACATCTGGAGATTCGGCGGCATGAACCAGCCCGTAATCCTTGATAATGATATCCGCGCCCTGCAGGAATGGCTGCGCTCGGCCTGGCAGCAACTGGCCGATCCCTCCCTCACCGCCTTTACGCGCCGCGAACTGCGCAATCAGATGAAGCAATGCAGCGCCGACCTGCGAACCCAGCTTCAATTGGTGGCGACGCGCCAGTCACAGCCGGCCAAGGACCAGCCCCGCACCCGCGGCCGGCCGGAGCTTCGTATCCTCACTTGACCCCTTGGGGATCCCATTGGGATCACGCGCCAACCGGCAGCGCGCCGTCGCGGGCCTATGATCGAACGCGCGGATTGCACGGCGAAGTCGGCGAGGAAGCTGCCAATGACGAGAGTGACAGTTTTCTCGGCGGCCTTGTGCGCGCTGCTCGCGACGTCGGCATCGGCCCAAGGCCCGGCCCCCACGACTTTCAAGGTGATCTCGCCGATCTTCGGTCAACTCGTCATGTTCAGCTTGCCCGCCAGTTTCGCCACGGTGTTCGAGAACACCAAGGGGACGAACTATGTTCGCGAGGCCGTGCTGAAGGGCGAGACCGTCAAGAGCTGAACCCAGATGATCACGGTGACCGGCGCCAAGGGGGCCGCCGGCAACGCCGGGGTTTCGCCGGAGCGCTTTGCGGGCTCGATGGTCGGTGGCTTCAAGTCGGCCTGCCCCGACACCTTCGCAGCGCAAGGATTTGGCCCGGCCAAATTCGGCGATCAAGATGCGTATGTCGCGGTGGCAAGCTGCGGCCGGGTCGAAACCAGCGCCGACAAACACAGCGAAACCACCCTGATCGTCACCGTCAAAGGCAGCGCCGATTACTACACAGTGCAATGGGCCGAACGCACGCCGGCGACTGGGCGAAGCACAATTGACGAGACCAAATGGCTGGAGCGGTTGCGCCAATTGCAGCCGATTCGTGTCTGTCCGATCGTGCCCGGCGAGCCCGCGCCCTACCAGAGCTGTGCCAGCAGGAACTAATTGCGGCGTCGGCAGGCCGACTTGCCCGGTGCGCCCTTTCGTTGATAACCCTGACTGTTGATAACCCGGACTAGCCGACCCCGGCGGCGAGTCTGACGGCTTTGGTGTGCTATCCGCATATCGGCCTGACTAACGACGGACGGAACATATGCGGATCACCCTCGTCGGCTCCCGCCATTTCGGCGTGACGACCTTCACCATGCTGCGCGAACACGGCGTCGAAATCGCGAGGATCGTCGTCCACGACAACGAAGACCGGCTGGCCGCCGCAGCGAGGGCCGCCGGCGTTGAGGTCGTCGTGCAGGCCGACGCCAGATTCGTCTCAGCAGCGGAAATCGCCCCCGACAGCGACCTGATCGTGACGGCCCACAGCCACGCCCGCATCACCCGCGAGGCGCTCGCCGTCGCCAAGCTCGGCGGCATCGGCTATCACCCCTCGCTGCTGCCCCGGCACCGCGGCATCGCCGCGGTCGAATGGACCATCAAGGAAGGCGATCCGATCGCCGGCGGTACCATCTACCACCTCGCCGACCGGATGGACGCCGGCGCGATCGCGGCGCAGGAGTGGGTTTTCGTCAAGAAAGGCGAGACCGCACGCGAGCTCTGGGAGCGCGCGCTGGCTCCCCTCGGCCAAAAGCTGCTCGGCGAAGTCATCGATTACGCCAGGATCCACAAGACCCTGCCGGCCCGGCCCCAGGACGAGCAATTCGCCACCCTCGCGCCAAAGCTATCCGACGCAAGGCACTGACCAAACGGGGGAATATCCGGCCGTTTCACCCAGCTAAGCATTTCGGCCCGAATCATGGCCCGAAAAAGAGCCCATTATGCGCTTTTATTCGTTCCGAGGCCGGAACCGGATTCACCTTGATGTGTTTGAGTGCACAGGAACTTTCCGCGTTTTTGCGGCGCACCAAAGTTTGAACACATTGTGACCGGATAACGCGCTCATCACACACATCTTTCGGGGATTTGATCCATGCGTTCGAACCGCATCAGCAAGCTTTTTTTGACTTCGTTTCTTGCCACCGCAGCCTTCGCGGCCGCTCCCGCCGCCGCCGCGCAGCCCTATGACGGGCTTTGGCAGGTTACCGTCGTCACCAAAACCGGCAGCTGCGATGCGCGCACCGCCTCAACCGTCACGGTCAGCGACGGCAAGGTAACGGGGTCCGGCGCCCCGGTTTCCGGAACCGTCAGTTCCGGGGGACTTGTGCGAGTCTCGATCAATGGTGCATATGCGAACGGTCAACTCAGTGGCAACTCCGGATCGGGGAAATGGAATGGGGCATCAGCTGGTGTACCGTGTAGCGGTCGATGGGAAGCCTCCCGTCAGTAAGACAGGCCGAACATCAGATTTCTTCGCCTATCCGCGGCGGCTGACAATTGCAGCCGTCGCGTTTTTTATGACTTCGCTTGCAGTCCCAGCAAGTTATGCCCAGTCCTCCGGGCCCTACGCCGGCATGGCCGGCAAGTGGGCCGGCGCCGGCACCGTCACGCTGGACGACGGATCGAACGAACGCATCCGCTGCCGCGCGGTCTATGACGTTGCGGGCGCCAAGATGGACATGAGCCTCACCTGCGCGAGCGACGCCTATCGGTTCAACCTGACGGCCAACGTGGTCGACCAGGGCGGCGCGATTGTCGGGCAGTGGAGCGAAACCAGCCGCGGCATCACCGGCAGCCTGCAGGGCCGCGGCGGCGGTGGCAATTTCCAGGTCACGGCCGTCACCGCCGGCTTCAACGCGAACATCGCGCTCAAGACAGCCGGCAACAAGCAGTCCGTCAGCATCCGGGCCGACAGCCAGTTCCGCGCCGCCAATATTTCGCTTTCGAAGTAAAATCGCAGCGGTCCGCCCGCACTCTCCCGAATACCAAATCGCCCGCTGCAGAGCGGGCGATTTTCGTTATGAGCGGTATTTGCGGTGACTAGCCGGTTTTGGGCGTCTCCAGCCTCGCAGCAGTATCCTTGATGGTCTTTGCGATCAGCAGGGCCTGTTCCTTGTTGAAGGCAAAATCCTGCACCCCGTTATGGGTCGTGAGCGACAGCACCATGATGTCGGGTTGGGCTTCGGGCCAGCCGGTTGCAAAGGCCGTCACGAAACTCGCTGAAGTCGATCGGGCTTCTGAAGTCGAGCGGTTGGTCATGGACTATGTTTCCTGTGTTGTTCGGGTGCGCCTCAAGTCCGATTCAGGATTTGGGCACTTAAGATCTGGGCACGTAAGCGGTGACTTCGAGTTCGACCTTGGCCCTGACATCGACCAGTCCGTCGATATAGAGCAGCGTCGATGGCGGGAAGTTGCGACCGAGCGTCTCCTTCCAGGCCGCGCCGATGCCGGCGCCCGCCGCCTCATATTCGCTGCGGCTGGTCAGATACCAGGTCAGGCGGACGATGTGTTCGGGACCGGCCCCTGCCTCGCCGAGCAGCTTGATGACCCGTTTCAGCGCCGTGCCGACCTGCGCGGCCATGTCGGGGTGATAATCGCCCTTCTCGTCGCCGCCGGTCTGGCCGGCCAGCACGATCCATTTGCCTGGACCGTCGACCTCGACACCGTGTGAAAAGCCGCGGGGTTTCGACCATTCGGCCGGTTGTAGGATACGCATGGATGAGTCCTCCTGAGACGGGCGATCCTTAGCACCGATCCGGCGCCGCCTCCCACAGCGAAATTGGCGCCCGCGCATCGCTGCGTCCGCAGATTTGCACGTTGCAAATCGCCGGGCGCTCGCCGATACCGGCCTGCCCCTCCAAGTCAACCAACTCAGCCGTCAGCATGGACCGCACACCTTCCAAATCACTGGCTGCGCTGTGGATGTCGGGCTGGCTCGCCTTGATGCTGATTATCGTGGTCGCTGGCCGCGAGGCGATGCGGGAACTGAATGTGTTCCAGCTGATGGAGATGCGCACCATCCTCGGGTTCTTCATGCTGTATCCGCTGATCCGGGCCAGCGGCGGGTTCTCGGTGTTGAAGACCGCTCGGCTGCACATGCATGTCGTGCGCAACATCATTCACTACGGCGCGCAACTCGGCTGGTTCTTCGCGCTGACGCTGATCCCGATCGGTCAAGTCGTTGCGATCGAATTCACGATGCCGATTTGGACCGCGATCCTGGCGGCAATGTTTCTCGGCGAACGCATGACGGTGTGGAAGATCGCCGCCATTGTGCTCGGAGTCGTAGGCGTCGTGATCATCGTTCGTCCCGCCACCGGCGAAGTCAATCCGGGACAATTGATTGCGCTCGCCGCCGCCGTGGGCTTCGGCGTTTCGGTCGCGATGGTGAAGTCGCTGACCCGCACCGAGCAGGCGGTCGCGATCATCTTCTGGATGCTGGTGGTGCAATCTGTGGCCGGATTTATTCCCGCGCTCTACGTCTGGAAGTGGCCCCCGGCCTATATCTGGGGTTGGGCGGCAGTGATCGCGTTTTGCGGCACATTCTCGCATTACTGCATGGCGCGGGCGTTGCGGCACGCCGATGCAACGGTCGTGATCCCGATGGATTTCCTGCGGGTTCCCTTGACCGCCACCGCGGGCTGGCTGATCTATTCGGAGCGGCTCGACCTGTTCACCGTGCTCGGCGCCATCCTGATCCTAGCCGGCAATCTGCTGAACTTGCGCCCGACCAATCCGGTTCCCGCGCGGGCAGCAACCTGAATTTGGATTTTACCCACCAAATTGTGATCTGGATCTCATGAGATATTGGATAGATTCAATAGCTTAAGAGCGAATCATACGGCTCCCGGATCTGGGCAGGCTGCCCATTTTTCTGGCGCGGTGTGTATTTTTTTCGTGTAACCTGCGGCCAACGTTGCCGCCGAAATCTTTTTCGATTCTGCCAGGGGGATTTTTCTGATGCGCTTCCCAACCCTTGTCCTTTCCTTGATCTGCATGGTCTTCACCGCCGGCGCCGCCAGCGCCGAAAGGCGAGTTGCCTTCGTGGTCGGGAACGGCACCTACAAGCACGTCGCCGCGTTGCCCAATCCGTCGATCGACGCGAAGGCGATGGCGGCCGCGTTGCGCAATGTCGGTTTTGAAGTGGTGGAAGGCTCCAACCTGACCCGCGACAAGATGACGGAGAAGCTGCTCGACTTCGGCAAAAAGGCGCAGGGCGCCGACGTGGCCGTGTTCTTCTACGCCGGCCACGGCATCGCCGTCGGCGGCACCAATTACCTGCTGCCGATCGACGCCGACATCAAATCGGAAATGGACGTCAAGCTCGGCGCAGCCATCAATATCGATCTCACGCTCGACCAGACCATGAGCGACGCCAAGGTCAAGCTGGTGCTGCTCGATGCCTGCCGCGACAATCCGTTCGCCGCCAAGATCAAGTCCAACGCGCCGTCGACCCGTAGCGTGTCGGTGCAGACCGGCCTTGCCGAAATGAAATCCGGCGAAGGCACGCTGATCGCGTTTGCGACAGGCCCCGGCCAGACCGCGCTTGACGGCAAGGAAGGCGGCAACAGCCCGTTCACCCGCGCGCTGCTCGCCAACCTCACCCAGCCTGGCGTCGAGCTTCAGCAGGCGATGACCAAGGTCCGCGCTCAGGTCCAGGAGGAAACCAACAAGGGTCAATTGCCCTGGGGCAACACCAACCTGACCGGTGCGGTTTACCTGAACGGCGCGCCCGCGCCTGCCGCGCCCGGAACCGCGCCGGCGGTAGCCGCCGCTGCACCGGGCAGCGACGTCGAGCTCGAGTTCTGGCGCTCGATCAAGGATTCGAGCAAGCCGGAAGAGCTCAACGCTTACGTGGCTCAGTATCCCAACGGTCAGTTCAAATCGCTGGCGCTGGCACGGATCGCCTCACTTGAGAGCAAACCGGACAATGCCACGCGCAACCTGACCGCCGGCATCGATCCGGCGACGTTCAAGGAAGAAGCCAACCAGACCACCGAGGACCAGATTGGCCTCGACAAGGGCCAGCGCCGCGACGTGCAGCGCCGCCTGAACGGTCTCGGCTTCGACACCAAGGTGTCCGGCAATTTCGATGCCCCGACCCGGGCCGTGATCACGCGATGGCAGGCCGCCCGTGGCTACCCCAAGACCGGCTACCTCAACAGGCTGCAGCACAAAGCCCTGTTGACCGAGATCGTGGCGGCGCCGCCGACCGCGAGTTCTGACGAAGAGCGGCCGAAGCGCCGCGCTACCAGCGGCGGTGGCCAGCAGCAGGCACAGCCCCAACCTCAGCCTCAACGCCAGTATCAGAGTAATCCCGATCCGGCCGGCGCCGGGCGCTTCATCGGCGGCGTCGTGGGCGGCATGCTGCGCTAAGCGCTCAAAGACAATTCACGGCAAAAAGCCCGGGATCATCCCGGGCTTTTTCATTCGGAGCTGGGGTTGGATAGCCCCAAGCAATCCGCGCGGCCTTCGGCAAGTTTGACGAACTTGTCGCCGCCCGACGTCAGCCGGCACATCTCCACTTCCTTGCCCGCGGGCACCGACTTGGCACAGGTGATCTGCGGATTGTTATCGTATTTGGTGGTCGAGAATCTGCACGTGACGATGCAGGAAGCGTGGCGGGCGAGCGGGTTCGTCATCGAGATGCTGGCGATCTCCTCGCCCGGCAGGATCGTGCAGGTGAACGGCGCCTGATCCGCGATCGCCGGATCGGCGAGGCAGCCGCCGATCGCCAATCCGAAGCAGCTCAGGACAACCAGCCGGAAGTGGGCCAGGACAGGACGCATTCGCGCGGATCTGTTTCGCGGGGCTATTTGCCGGCGGCCTTGCGCAACGCCGCGTTGATCCGGTCCTGCCAGCCGGCGCCGCCTTCCTGGAAATATTCGAGCACATCCTGGTCGATGCGTAGCGACACGAGTTCCTTCACGCCGGGAAGCGCCGTCGGCTTCGGTGGCGCCTCCACCACCTTGGTGGTGGTGCGCTTGAACGCCGCTTCGGCCTCGCTGCGGGCGTCGTTCAGGGTCCTCGGCCGTCTCGGCTGGTCCGCCATCGCTAAATTCCTTCAAACAATACAGTCGACAGATAGCGTTCGGAGAATGACGGCACAATGGCGAGAATGGTCTTGCCGGCGGCCTCCGGCCGCTTGCCGATCTCGAGCGCGGCGGCGATCGCCGCGCCTGAGGAGATGCCGCCCGGAATGCCTTCGTTGCGTGCCAGCGCGCGCGACATCTCGATCGCAGTCGCCGAGTTGATCTTGACGATTTCGTCGATCACCGAACGATCCAGAATGTCCGGAATGAAGCCGGCGCCGATGCCCTGGATCTTGTGCGGCGTATGCTGCCCGCCCGACAGCACCGGGCTTTCCTCCGGCTCGACGGCGATCACCCGCAGCGAAGGCTTGCGCGGCTTCAGCACCTGGCCGACGCCGGTGATGGTGCCGCCGGTTCCGACGCCTGCGACAAAGAAATCGATATTGCCGCCGGTGTCGTTCCAAATTTCCTCCGCGGTGGTGCGGCGGTGAATTTCGGGATTGGCGAGGTTCTTGAACTGCTGTGGCATCACGGCGTTCGGCGTCGTGCGCACCAGCTCTTCGGCGGTCGCGATCGAGCCCTTCATGCCCTGCGCCGCCGGCGTCAGCACGATCTCGGCGCCGAGGAAGGCCAGCATTTTGCGCCGCTCGATCGACATCGATTCCGGCATCACCAGTTTCAACCGGTAGCCTCGTGAGGCCGCAACGAATGCCAGCGCAATGCCGGTATTGCCGGAGGTCGGCTCGATCAGCACGGTGTCGGCGTTGATCACGCCGGCCTTCTCCATGGCGATCACCATCGCCGCGCCGATGCGGTCTTTGACGCTTGCCGCCGGGCTGAAATATTCAAGTTTAGCTAAAATGGTAGCGCTGACACCGTGGGCTTGCGGCAGTTTGCGCAAGCGGACGATCGGCGTGTCGCCGACGGCATCGATGATGCTGTCGAACACCCTGCCCCGCCCGGGACGATGCACTGCACCCGTGGCTGACGATGCCTCCATTACAACGCTCCCATAGTGATAATATGCCCGGAATTCGGGGCTCTCTTACTTAGGAGGTGGCCGAGCTGATGCGCAAGTCCGAAACGTCAGTGTCAAAATTCGCTGCATCGCAAAATCGAAAGTTCGCCAATAAAGTCGTTCCAACGCATTTGTGTTGCGACAACGTCAAATAAATCGGTTTATACTTTCGTCGTGAGTTGAGCTTCCGCTTCAGGTCGCAAGGAGGTCACGATGCCAGCAATTGCTGAAGTCCTGTCCGTCGCGTCTAGGCCCGACCCGCGTGGCTGTGATTTACCAGCCTGCCCGGTATGTGCGGACTCCATGGTGGCCGCGGAAGCTTCCGCCTACATGTATGACCACGTCATCGGTTATCTCTGGACCTGCGATACCTGCGGTTACGGCTTCGTGACCAAGCATTCGATCCGGAGGTTCGCCTGTAACTGAGGTCTTCACCTCACAGCAATGTCACCGCGCGCCCATCCGGCGCGCGTTTGTTTTTTGAACGCTTCAAAGCTGCCGTTGCCGATCGCGTCCCGCATGCCCTGCATCAGGCTCTGATAGTACGCGATATTGATTTCAGACAGCAGCATCGCGCCCAGCGTTTCGCCCGACCGCACCAGATGATGCAGGTATGCGCGCGAGTATTCGCGCGTCGCCGGCCACGTGCTCTCCTCGTCCAGCGGCCTCGGATCGTCGGCGTGGCGGGCATTGCGCAGATTGATCTGGCCGAAGCGGGTAAACGCCATGCCGTGCCGGCCGTTACGGGTCGGCATGACGCAGTCGAACATGTCGATGCCGCGCGCCACCGCCTCCAGCAGATCCTCGGGCGTGCCGACGCCCATCAGATAGCGCGGACGATCCCGTGGCAGCCGGGGCGCGGTCTCCTCGATCATGGCAAGCATCACCGCCTGGGGTTCGCCGACCGCAAGACCGCCAATCGCGTAGCCGTGGAACCCGATCTCGACCAGCCCGCGCGCACTGGCGTGGCGAAGCTCGGGCACATCGCCGCCCTGCACGATGCCGAACAGCATGTAGCCGGGAGGCGCGCTCTCGAAGGCGCGTTTTGAGCGCTCGGCCCAGCGCAACGAGAGCTGCATCGCGCGTTCGATGTCGGCGCGTTCGGCCGGCAGCCGAACGCATTCGTCCATCTGCATGGCGATGTCGGAGCCGAGCAGCCGCTGCACCTCGATCGATCGTTCCGGCGACAGTTCGACCTTGGCGCCGTCGATATGTGAGCGGAAGGTCACGGCGTGCTCGGTCACTTTGCGCAGCTCTGAAAGCGACATCACCTGGAAGCCGCCGGAATCGGTCAGCATCGGCCCCTGCCAGCCGGTGAATTTCTGCAAGCCGCCAAAGGCGGCGATCCGCTCGGCCCCCGGCCGCAGCATCAGATGGTAGGTATTGCCGAGCACGATATCGGCGCCGGCATCGCGCACCTCGCGCCAGTGCATGCCCTTCATCGCGCCCGCGGTGCCGACCGGCATGAAGGCCGGCGTCCGCACCATGCCGTGTGGGGTGGAGAGCCGGCCGAGCCGGGCCTGGCCGTTGGTGGTGAGCAGCTCGAAATGATTGGGAACGTCCATGGGTGAGCTTATGGCGTAACAAGCGCGCCCTGTTCAACAGGCCATTCGGCCTCTTTTTCCCTCCAAAACCCGTTGACGACGGCAAAAGTCTCCCGCATAAGTCCGCCCCATGAACGCGACCACCAAACGTACCGCGAAAACCAAAGCACCCTTGGGGGGCTCGGGAGCCGTGCGCGCGTAACCTGACGATCGCATCATCTGAACCGAAGCCCCGCCTGAAAAGGACCGGGGCTTTTTTATTGCCTGCAGCCTACTCAAACCAAAGGAAGACGAACGTGAGCAACGATCCAGTAGTGGCCATTGTCGGCGTAACCGGCGCCGTCGGGGCCGAATTCATCGCCACCATGGACAAGCGCAATTTCCGCGTCGGCAAGCTGAAGGCGCTGGCGAGCGCGCGCTCGGCCGGCCAGACCGTCAACTTCCGCGGCGAGCAGGTGATGATCGAAGAGCTCACCCCGCACTCCTTCCACGGCGTCGACATCGCGCTGTTCTCGGCCGGCGGCAGCATTTCGAAGAAGTATGCGCCGATCGCGGTGAAGTCGGGCGCCGTCGTGGTCGACAATTCGTCCGCCTTCCGGATGGATCCGGACGTGCCGCTGGTCATTCCCGAAATCAACGCGGGCCGCATCCGCTACCACAAGGGCATCATCGCCAACCCGAACTGCTCGGCGATCACGGCGCTGGTGCCGCTGTGGCCGATCCACCGGCAAAACCGCATCAAGCGCATGATCATCTCGACCTATCAGGCCGCCAGCGGTGCCGGTGCGGCGGCGATGGAGGAACTCAAGGAATCGACCCGCGCCAACCTCGAGAGGCGGCCGTTTACGCCCAAGGTGATCCCGCTCCCCTACGCGTTCAACGTGTTCAGCCACAACACCGCGATCGATCCTGACACCGGCTACAACGACGAAGAGACCAAGGTCATCAAGGAGACGCGGAAGATTTTCGAGGACGAGAAGATTGCGATCGGCGTCACCTGCGTGCGGGTGCCGGTGCTGCGCGCGCATTGCGAGGCCATCACTTTCGAATGCGAGCGCCCGATCTCGGAGGACGAGGTACGCGCGATCCTGTCGAAGGCGCCGGGTGTCAGAATCGTCGATGATCGGACGAAGAATTACTTCCCGATGCCGATCGACGCGTCAGGCCAGGACGACGTGCTGGTCGGCCGCATCCGCAAGGATCTTAGCGATCCATCAGGTCATTCGATCGCGATGTTCGTCTCGGCGGACCAGCTGTTGAAGGGCGCCGCGCTGAACGCCGTCCAGATTGCGGAATTGCTGCCGCAGCGCGCGATGGCGTGAGGTGAACGCGTGGAGTAGGTTAGACGTCGCTAACCAACTCCACGCTTCGCGCATCATTTTTATGCGGCGAAGCATGCTCGTTTTTGTGCGCGAGGAGATCGCTGATGATGCGGCTCTACTACTATCCCGGCTTCATCAGCCTCGTTCCGCATATATTGCTGGAAGAAATCGGGGCTCCGTATCAGCTCATTTTTGTCAATCTGAGCGGCGGCGCGCACAAGGGCCCCGATCATCTCCGGCTGAATCCAAACGGTCTGATCCCGGTCCTCGTGCAGGATGACCTGGTCTTGTACGAATCCGCAGCCATCTGCCTGCATTTGGTCGATACCTATCCAGGTTGCGAGCTGGCTCCGGCTACAGGGACTGGCGAACGCGCGCACTTTTATAAGTGGCTGATCTGGTCCTCCAGTACGTTACAGCCTGCATTGTCGATGTATCTGCATCCCCATAAATGGGCCAACGATCCAGCCATGTTTCCCGAGTTGCGAGCGTGTGCCGAACAGAAGGTGTATGGCTTGTTCGATTTGCTCGACGGTGCGCTCGAATCTCACGGTGGCCAGTGGCTGTTGGGTGATGCTTACTCGGCAGTTGACGCCTGCGCGCTTACCCTGTGTCGATGGTCACGTGGAATGCCGCGTTCGGGAACAAGCTGGCCTCATGTCGGTCCGTACATGAATCGCATTCTGGCCAGACCGGCGGTTCAACGCGCGCTGCAACAGGAGCATTTGCAAGAACCCTGGATTTGAGCTGACGCGCCTTCGTTGCGTCGTCGGAAATGAGAAATTCCTGACATCGATGAGAGGCGCGTCGCCTGCTGGCTTCACGGCGAATCGTTGGTTTAAGTTCGCGATCGCTACCGAAATTGAAGGCTGACGATGCCGAAACGAAGCTGGGTCTATCTCGTCGGGCTGGTCTTGATCTGCGCGATAGCCGGGTCGTGGTACTATTATTACAAGAGCAAGTGCCACGGCATGGATGAATGCGCCGCCCAGGCCGCCGAAAGTCGGGAGCGGGACAAGCCGAGCGAGCCGCGTTGATCGACATAGGAAGGATCGACGGACCGCCGTTGTAGCGCGTATCCTGCGCCCCTAGGCACGCGACCGCGTAAATGTGTTGGTGGGTGCGCTGCGTTCTGGCCGCCCTGCGCCCTGCGCGAATATGCCCATAAAACCAGCCCGCCTTTTGCTTTCAAATGCTCCGGCCGCGTAGTAGCGTTCGCCCCGGTCCCCCGGCGACAGGACGTGTCACCGGGGGATAGTCGTCAAAGCGGAGCTGATTTGCTGTTTCCGACCGATCTCGCATCGTTTCTCGATCTCATACGCCAGCACGGCGATGCGGCCTACAGCCTCATGTTTGCTTATGCGGCCTCGCACAGCCTGCTGCTAACGCTGTTCGCAGGCTACGCCGCGCATGCAGGCGCACTTAATTTCGGCACGCTGATCGTGATTTGCTGGCTCGGCACCTTTACCGGCGACGTGATCCGGTTCTGGGTCGGGCGGCGTTATGGCACACGCTGGCTCGGATCCTTTCCGAGGCTGGAACGTGCCGTCCAGATCGCAGCCCGGCTGGCCGACCGCCACTATGCCTGGATGATCCTGTTCCATCGTTTTCCGCACGGCATTCGCGGCGTCGCGGGCTTTGCGTATGGGATATCGCAGCTGCCCTGGTCCACTTTCCTGGCGTTCAATTTCGTCGCGGCGGGCCTGTGGTCCTGCACGGTCGTCACGGCCGGCTACGCTTTTGGTCAGGTCTCGGAGAAAATGATGAGCGATGCTTCCTCCGGCGTCGCCTTCGCGCTGCTGGTCGTGTTCCTCGGCCTGTCCTGGTTCTTGAGCAAGAAGCTCGAGCGCGCCGTCGAGCGAAGCTAGACGAGAGCGTTTTCGAGCGAAGTGGATACCGGTTCGCGTGAAGAAAACGCGTCAAAAAAAAGCTAGCAGCGTCGATCACTCCCGCGCGCGAAACAACAGGCAGGCGTCGCCATAGGAATAGAAGCGATAGCCGTCGGCGATGGCGTGGGCATAGGCCTGCTTCATGGTCTCCAGCCCGCTGAACGCCGACACCAGCATGAACAGGGTCGAGCGCGGCAAATGGAAGTTGGTCAGCAAAATATCGACCGCGCGAAAGCGATAGCCCGGCGTGATGAAGATCGCGGTCTCCGCGCCAAACGGCTGGATGGTGCCGTCCTCGGTGGCCGCACTCTCGAGCAGCCGCAACGATGTGGTCCCGACCGCGACGATGCGGCCGCCTTTGGCGCGCGCCGCATTGAGTGCCGCCGCGGTCTCGGCCGAGATCGAGCCCCATTCGGCATGCATCCGGTGTTCCGACGTTTCTTCCACCTTGACCGGCAGGAAGGTCCCTGCCCCGACATGCAGCGTGATCCGGTGCAGTCCGACGCCGCGCTCGCGCAGCGCCGCCTCCAGCGCCGGCGTGAAATGCAGCCCTGCGGTGGGTGCGGCGACCGCCCCCTCATTGGCCGCGAACATGGTCTGGTAATCGGCGGCATCGCGATCGTCCGGCGTTCGCTTGGAGGCGATGTAGGGCGGCAATGGCGGCGTGCCGAGGTCGGCGATCGCCTGGTCGAGCACAGGTCCATGAAACGAGAACGACAGCGTGATCTCGCCCTCTTCGCCCTTGGCCTCGACCTCGGCGTCGAGATGGCCGAGCAGGCAGACCTTGCCTTCATTGCCGAAGCGCACCACGTCGCCCGGCGCCAGCTTCTTGGCCGGCTTGACCAGCGCCTGCCAGCGCGAGCCGTCGAGCCGCTTGATCAGTGTGGCCTCGATCTTCGGTTCGGTCTCGCGGCCAATGCGGCGTCCCTTGAGCTGGGCCGAAATGACCTTGGTATCGTTCACGACGAGTTGGTCGCCTGGCTGCAGCCATTGCGGCAGTTCGGCCACGGCCCGGTCGTGCAACACGCCGTCCGGCTGCACCACCAGCATCCGCGCGGAATCGCGCGGGCTCGCCGGCCGCAGCGCGATGTTGGCGGGGGGCAGTTCGAAGTCGAAGAGATCGGTGCGCATGGCGCAATGCGCTCCAGCGTTGCCTCTCAGCGTCATTCCGGAGGCCGCGTGAAACGCGGCAATCCGGAATCTCGAGATTCCGGGTTCGCATCTTCGATGCGCCCCGGAATGACGGCGTCGGCGTTACGCCGCGTCAGCCGCCATATGCGCCTTGACGATCTTGTCCGGGTTCTGCACCGGCTCGCCGCGCTTGATCTTGTCGACGTTCTCCATACCGTCAGTGACCTTGCCCCAGACCGTGTACTGGCCGTTGAGGAAGGATGCGTCGTCGAAGCAGATGAAGAACTGGCTGTCGCCGGAATCCGGGCTCGCCGCGCGCGCCATCGAGGTGGTGCCGCGCACATGCGGCTCCTTGTTGAATTCGGCCTTCAGCTTCTTGCCGGAACCGCCGGTGCCGGTGCCCTGCGGGCAACCGGTCTGCGCCATGAAGCCCTCGATCACGCGATGGAACACGATGCCATCGTAAAACCCTTCGCGCACCAGTTCCTTGATGCGGGCGACGTGGCCCGGCGCCAGATCCGGGCGCATCTCGATGGTGACGGGGCCCTGCGTGGTCTCAAGGATCAAAGTATTTTCTGTGGCTGCCATGCTCTTCTCTCATCAGGTTTGGGTGGACGTTTGCGGGTTCGAAAAGGGACCGCTAAAGGCCGGCCGGCAACGGCACCGCCCAGTCCCTCGGTAAATGGCAACGGCGTACAGCGTTGCAATGTTTCCATCACCGCGATGCGGTATTTGAGCCGGTCGTTATCGCTGGCGTGTTCCGATTCATAGGTAATCTTGGGCTGGCCGAGAATGGCGCCTTGACGGTTGAAGCTGACGACCACGGTGATGTCGATCGGGTTGGCTTGCGACAGCGGCGGTGGCTTCCAGCACGAATGCAGCCGCACAAAGATGTCCTTGAGCGTGTCGAGTTGCACCGGTTGTGCCGGCGCCTGCGCCGTCGATACCAGGCACAACAGCAGCGCGGCAAACCCGAGGAGCGGTTTGCTGCGTGACGCTCTCATGGCTCACTTGATGTCGGATGCGACTTGCACCTTCACCATCTTGTCAGGGTCGGTGACCTGTCCACCGGACGATCCCGGTGGCGCCTTTTTCAGCTTGTCGACCACATCCATGCCGGACACGACCTCGCCGATCACGGTGTACTGGCCGTTCAGGCTCGAGCCTTCCGCGAACATAATGAAGAATTGCGAGTTCGCGGTATCGACGCTGTCGCCGCGCCGCGCCATACCGACGATGCCGCGGGTGAACGGCACCTTGGAGAACTCCTGCTTCAGGTTCGGATATTTCGAGCCGCCGGTGCCGTTGAAGTTTTGGCCGTCGCCGGTCTGCGCCATGAAGCCGTCCATGACGCGGTGGAACGGCACGTTGTTGTAATAGCCCTCGCGTGCCAGCTGCTTGATGCGCTCGGCATGCTGGGGCGCGAGGTCGGCCCGCAGCTTGATCACGATGCGGCCTTTCGTCGTGTCGATCACGACCGCATTGGCCTTGTCGAGATTGGCCGGCAGCGGCTGGGCGATCGCGGGAGCCGCGCAGATCAGCGCGGCGACAAAAGCGAGAATGCGGATCATGAAAACTCCGGGATCGAGAGAGTAAGGCTTTGAGAGCGCAGAACAGGCGCTAGCTGGCGAATTTGGCCTTGAGTTTGGCTGCGATCGAGGGCGGCACGAACGCGGAAAAGTCGCCGCCCATGCCCGCGATTTGGCGTACCAGTGTGGCGGTGATCGGGCGGACCGCGGGGGACGCCGGGACGAACACCGTATGCACCTCAGGCGCCATAGTCTGGTTCATGCCGGCAAGCTGCATCTCGTAGTCCAGATCGGTGCCGTCGCGCAGGCCCCTGATCATGATGGTGGCGCCGGCCGCGCGGGCCGCCGTGACCGTCAGATTGTCGTAGGTGGAGGCCTCGAAGGCGCAACCGGCGCTCTTCGCGATGGGGGCGCATACCTCCTTGAGCATCTCCAGGCGTTCATCGGTCGAAAACAGCGACTTTTTGCCGGGATGGACGGCAACGGCGACGATCAGGCGGTCGCACAGGGTCACAGCGTGCTGGACCACGTCCAGATGGCCGTTGGTGACGGGGTCAAAAGAGCCGGGATAGAGCGCGATACGGGGCATAGAACCCTCCTAACCCGCCCCGGGCGGCCCGGCAAGCCGGCCACTCTCTTGTTTTGACCCGTTTTCTTCACGCGAACCGGTACCCGCCCCGGATCAAGCCCGGGGCAGGCTTCGCTCGAAAACGCTCCGGTTCCCCGCAAACCCGCCTTTTTATTTGGGATCGGCCGATGAACCACTGTGGGGGTCCGCGCGTCTGCTTAGGCGAGCCGGCAATGTTTCGTCCTCTCCGGGGCGACGAAACAAAACTCGGCCCGGACGAAACCATTTTCGGGCTTGGCGAAGACACCCGGAAACGCCGCCTGGGTACACATCCATCCAACGAAACGACGGGCCGAACGGCCCATGACAGGGGACCGTCATGATCAAGGCACTTTCCGCAATCGCCTTTGCCGCGCTGATCGCCACCGCATTGACCATTTTGCCCGGCTTTGCCCCCTCGGTCGAAGCCAGCGTGCCGCAGGCGCTTGCCAAGGGTGACCGCCTCGACATCCGTACCGTCGGCAAGGATTGCTCGCAGCAGGCTTGGCCGAATTTCGAGGCTTCCTGCCTCCGCGCCGCCGGCTCCAAGTCGTTTATCCGGGAAGCGCGCTTGGTTACCGCCGACCGCACCCCATAAGACGCCAACCTTTCCAATTAGCCGTCAGATTGCTCTGATTTGAAGGCCTCGGGATGCCCCCCGAGGACTTCGGCGTTTCAGGATGCAATCAGCATCCATTTTAGGGAAGGATCAGTGCTGCAATCGACGCGCTCGGGCCCTGTCATCCCAGCGGCTCAGCATTTGAGCGAGATCGCCATGCGCCTGTTTGGCGGGAGCCTGGTTGGTATTCGCGGGCTGCGGCCGCCCCGCCTCTACGTAGTTCTTCCATCTGCGGGCGCTCTCACGCCGTTTTCGGGACATACGGTCACGCGTATAATATCCAGCAGCGTAGGCCGCTCCGAGCAAAACCAAAATAACAAGGACGTCCAGCATCTCATGTGCTCCGCGCGCAGGGCCTGAGGGGGCCGGACAGACAATCGGGCATGATCAAGCAATCATCCAGATCATGACCTTCCAGAACGACAAGCCGAGCACGTACAACCACCCCGTCATCACAGGAACGACCAGCACAGCGTAAAGTGCGGCGACGAAGACGCTGTCGAGATCGGATCGGCCCGCCGTCTCTACACGACTTTCCTCGACGCCTGGATGACGCGGCTCTCTATCGATCGTGACGCTCGGGTATGCCGACATGATTGAGTTCCACAATTTTATCGCGACCGCCAGCCGGCGGTCGAGGTAGCGGCGACGTTTGGCAAAAGTTTGATTGCATGGAACCAGGTTCTCGAATGTCGCCGCGTTCCCCTGCATCAAATCCTCGCGGGGCGTGCCGCGTTCTTCGGCGTGCCGGCCATCGATGCCGCGGACAACGGGATCGGATGATCGAGGCTTGCCTGCTCAATGAAGACTCGCTTTAGCCCCGGCGCCACCAGCGGCTCACGGCCTCATTGTCCTGGCCACGCGGAACCCAAGCGTGTCGAACTGAACCTTGCGGTGACGTGCGAAGCGAACCGCCGCCCGAGCTAGCTCCGTCTCGTTGTGCCAGGACGCACCGCGAATGGTCCTATAATCCCGATCGCCCTCGATCCATGCCGAGCCGTCTGCAGGCGCGCCGTGGTAGCTGTCGTGCCAAACGTCTTCAGTCCATTCCCATACATTCCCGTGCATGTCGTTCAGGCCGAAGGCATTGGGCTTGAACGATCCAACGGGCGCGGTCTGCAAGCTCCACTTGTCGCTGCAGCCGGCGCAGTTGGCGTTTTCCGCGCCGGGTTCATCGCCCCAGGCGTAGCGGCTGCTGGTGCCGGCGCGCGCGGCGTATTCCCATTCAGCCTCGGTCGGCAGTCGATACTCTCTGCCGGTCAATTGCGAAAGCCAGCTCACATACTGCCTGGCGTCGTCCCAGCTCACATTGACCACCGGCATCGCGCCACGACCCCATGCATCGGTTGCGCGCGCACACGCCGAGGCGGCCACGCAAGCGTCCCATTGCTCGAACGTCACCTCGAATCTGGAAACAGCGAAAGGTACGCGAAATATCACTTCGTGCTGCGGACCTTCGCTGGTCCTGCGGTCTGGTTCGTGATCGGGTGAGCCCATCATGAACCTGCCCGCGGGGATCACAGCCATCACCGGGCATCCGCGCGCGCATTCTCTGAATTCAGAGCCCGGCGTTGACGCCATTGCTCTCTCTGCGTCGGCGGAGAGCACAGTCGGCTGCGGAGCGGAACGGTGCGGTCCGATAGCTTCCTGTGCGATGAGGCGTGCATAGGGGAATTGAGCCCCTGCAAGCAGCAGCGCAGAGAGACCAATCAGGATTCCCTTTGTCGCAGCGCGCGGCTGTCGCTTTCGAGCCGGGACGGCCAGAAAGGTCAACATCGCTTCCAGGCGATCCATCGAATACACTTTCGAAAGGATAGCTCTCAATCTGTCATATCGCGGCAAATTCGGACGGCGTAACTTAGAACCGCACAAAGGGGTATGTCCACGAGCACCGCTACCCGGGGGGCGCCGCCCTCGTCACCGGCGCGCCCACATATCCCGGCGCTACCAACTATCGGCGCTACCAACGCCGACCGCCTAACCGGACTGAACTTCGGCCTGATCCTGACCGATTTCTCCCGGGGATTGGAGACGAAAGCCATGAACGAGCTGCTTGCGAGAGTTCTCGATGCGCACGGCGGTCTGGAGCGCTGGCAAAGATACAATAAGGTCGAGGCCACCATGGTCACAGGCGGCGGCCTCTTTCCCCTCAAAGGCCTGTTGCAGGATAGCAATCCGCGGCGCATGACCGTGTGGCTGCATGAGGAGCGCTCGTCCGTCACGCCGTTCGGGGCTCCCGATCAGCGGACGATGTTCACGCCGGATCGGATCGCCATCGAGAAGCTCGACGGTACGCTGGTCGCCGAGCGATACGCGCCTCGGGATTCGTTCGCGGGCCACCAGATGCACACACCCTGGGATCCGCTGCACCGTGCCTACTTCAACGGCGAAGCAGTATGGACATATCTGACGACGCCATTCCTGCTGGTGATGGACGGGGTCCGTGTCGAAGAGACCGAGGCCTGGCGCGTGCTGCGCGCCCGCTTCCCCGGCTGGATGGAAACCCACTGCATGGTGCAGGACTTCTTCTTCGGCGAGGACATGATGCTGCGCCGTCATGATTACAGCGTGAACATCGCGGGCGGCTTTCCGGCCGCACAGCTCACGTCTGCGCATATCGAAGCGGACGGTATTCGCCTTCCGAGCATGCGGCGCGCCTACGCACGCGGTCCCGATCGCAGACCCGTCACTGACATGCTGCTGGTCTCAATCGATTTCAGTGCGGTCGCCTTCACGTAATCATCCGCCGGTCGAGGCTGGATCGCGCGCTGAGGTTCCACATTGAAACAAAAATTGATCAAATAAGGCAAAATAACGGGGATATTTCCCAAAAGCGTCTTGATTTTTCGCTCCGCTTTTATGGGGCGCGTTCTGTTTGATGGGTAAGAAGACATGACCGATCAACAATTGACTGTTCAGGCGATTAGCGAAGCGCAACGCATACTGGAAGAATACCTTCGGCCCCGGCCGCAGAACAATGAAACTATCCTCGACAGCTTGGTGGAAGTTCTCGGCCGCCCCGACTTGGTAGTCGCTGTAAGCCGCTTGCAGCAACAAGTGCGCAAATGAGGAAACTCTCACCAATCGCGCTGGCCGTTTGGATTGCTACGCTCTTGCCAGTTGGGATGCCAAACGCGCAGGCCAAACAACAATGCAGCGCCGCGATGCCGTCGAATACGCACGGGCGTTGGTGGTCCTATCGCCTGATCGATGGACGAAAGTGCTGGTACGAAGGCAAGCCCATGCTGTCGAAATCGTTGCTGGAATGGCCAAGGGAAGCATCCACGCAACCCGTTTCCGCCGCAGCAGTTACAAGCGCGGTTACAGCGAAGCCTGGCAATCCATTGGACTCGCAAGCCTGGGCACTGAAGGAGTTTGATACTTTCGAAGCGCGATGGCGCGAAAGGGTGAGCCTGCAATAGGCGTTGCCGCCAAAGGCAAGGCTTGAAGCGCCGGGATCTCGCTAACGCGCCACGGACATTCGGTTCTTGGCGACTGGGACGATTGCTTGTCTTTCAAAAGCGGAAATCAGCCATGCGAACGGCTGCAGATTTCAATCTCTATTACGCCACCCCTGACCCCTGGCATATTTCCCACGCCCAATTCAGGGACAAGGTGTTGCGCCGATGCCTGAAGCCATTCATCCGGGACAAATCCGTTCTTGAACTCGGATGCGGCGAAGGCCACTTGACGCAAGCTGTCTTTGACAAGGCACGCTCGGTGGTTGGCATCGACATCAGCGACGTAGCAATTGCTCGCGCCAAATCGCTGAACCTGCCAAACGCCAGATTTGAAAGCGCCGATTTTTTGCAAGCCTCATTCGAGGGGTACGACGTGATCGCAGCCCTCGAATGCGTCTACTATCTGTCCCTGCCCGAGCGAGAAGCGTTTTGGGAGAAGGTCGCCAAAGAACACTCCGGCAAGATACTTTTGCTTTCGGGTCCAATCGTCGACTACCGAAGACACTTCAGTCATAAGCGATTGATGTACGAGTTCACTAGTCTGGGGTTCGCTCCCCTTAAATTTCATAACCTGTCCGTTTACTGGCATCCGCCTTCATCTCGAATTATCGCCAGCCTGATCAAGCTGCCACTTGGACACATCGTGCTCGATTGGATACCGGAGCCGATGATCTATCAACGGCTGTATGCGCTTCGAGCACCGAAGCAGCGCTGACTGGGTTTATCCGATAACCCGACAACGCGATTTTCGTGTGGTCTCTGCCGGACCTCGTCGACGCGGGCGACTGCCGTGTCCAAGTTGGTTCTTTAGCGCATGTAATCGCTTCCCTTCGCCATGAGGTGGCAAGATGAACGAGCTATCGCTGGTCAATGACAGCCTTCTGAAGCAGCGCCTCACGGAGTTGGACTCAATAGCGAGCTGGACGCCGCATATCCTTTCGGACCTTGAGCGATTTGTGCGCACCGCCGGCGACTATGATCTCTTTCGCGTCAATCCTATCAAATACGCGACAGCAAACGGCCTAAGTGAGTCCGAAGGAATCCAGCTGTTTGTGAACGCCGCAAAAGTCGGCCTGTTCGAGATGCAGTGGCTGCTCACCTGCGCCTATTGCCCGCAGGTTGCAGGCAGTTTTCGGGAGCTAGACCAGGTCCACCCACGTTTCCAGTGCGAGTTCTGCAATGCGCTCAACGATGTGGCGCTCGACGACTACATCCACGTCACCTTTACGATCTCGAATGCCGTCCGCGATATCGTATTTCGTCATCCTGAGATGCTGTCCGTGGAGGACTACTACCTGCGTTATAACTTTCCAAGGACTTCAAGCCTCCGCACGGAATGACGCACGAGCAACTCGTCGCAGCACTGTCACGGGGATTTGCCGATATCGAGGCCAATCAGCAGAGCAGGTTCGAATTTGACGTAACCGCCGGCCGTTTCGAGGTGCTCGATCTCAGCCACAAGCTGCTTCTGGTTTTCTTTGCGAACGGTGAGCCGGCGGAACCCCAGGGAACGCTGGTCCGGCTCGAATCGGGTCGATTCATAGTTCCCGATCGGCCGACTGGACCGAGAGAAATGGATCTTGGCGACGGGCGCTTTGCGTTTCGACAGGCGGTCGATCTTAGCCCCGGCAAGCACACCATTCAGATCGAGAACCGCACCAGCGATCGCGGACGCTTCTGGTTCCTCCAATACCCTTACCAGTTCGAGCCCCATCTGGTCGAGTATGAGCCGTTTCTTTCCGGCAAGCGGCTGCTGCTCACCCCGTGCTTCGGCGAACTCTACAAGACACAGTTGGTGGATGAGCGGGAGAGCCTGGCAGTCTCCGACATCACCTATCTGTTCACCGATCTAAAGGATTCCACCCCGTTGTATGAAAGCGTTGGCGACGTGAATGCCTATTTTCTGGTGCGTCAGCACTTCGACATCCTGAACAAGATCATTCGGGAGCGATCTGGCACCATGGTCAAGACGATCGGCGATGCAGTCATGGCTGGCTTCGAGCGTCCGCAGGACGCCGTTCTGCCTCCATCGAGATGATCGAAGAACTGCCACGGTTCAACCAAACCGCTTCACGACCACTCGGCCTCAAGGTCGGTGTACACAGAGGCAGAGCCATCGCCGTAAGGCTCAACGACCGGATGGACTACTTCGGGCAGGACGTGAACATCGCCGCCCGCGTGCAAGGTCTCGCCCGCGTCAACGAAATTTGCCTGACGGAATCGGTGATGGAGGCGCCCGGAGTCAGTGACGTCGTCAAAGGCCGACCGGCGTCGCGCGACTACGAGAACTTGAAGGGCATCGGCCAGAAGATGGAAATTTATCGGATTGAAATCTCTCCGGTGTAGAAATGAACGACCGCTGGCCGCTTGGCGGCAGGCCCACGTGCCGCCAGACCAACATACCGCTTGTCGGCATCAGGCAAAGGGCACAAGTCGCCGCTGCGGTCGCTTCCGTTCTGAAACCGCCATTAACCCATGATGATGAGCAACTCTTCACACGTTGATTGAAGCGCGCTATCGGTTCGACGCGACGACTGTTTCCGGCGTCAGACGTGTGGCTCACGCAAATTCAGGGGCGCTCACGCGCTGATCGGCCCCAGGTCCGCCGCTGGTCAAAGGCGGGCATGCTCGCAACCGCAGCGCTTCGTCGACAGGGCCGTCCCCGCCCTTAATCCTCGATCACCTCGTCGGCGCGGGCGAGCAAGGTCGGCGGAATGATCAGGCCAAGTGCTTTCGCAGTCTTAAGGTTGATGACTAGTACGTATTTTGACGCTTGCTCCACTGGAAGGTCTGCCGGTTTCGCGTCTTTGAGAATCTTGTCAATGTAGCTTGCCGCGCGTCGATAGAGGTCGCTGAAATCCGCGCCATAACTCATAAGACCACCCGCGTCCACGTTTGGTCTGTACGCAAATATCGCGGGCAGCCGATACTTCAATTGCAATTCGGCCAAGAGTGGTCCCTGTGCGTTGAAGATCGGGGAACCCAAGACGAGAACACCACGGACGCTTTCTCGTGTCATTGTCGAGAATGCTTTCTCGATTTCCGTGACAGTTCCAGCGGGAGTTATGACTAGTTCGACGCCGAGTTTTTCGCTCGCAGCTTTAATCGCCTTGATAGCGGTTGGATGAGAGGGGGTCGTGGGATTCCAGAGAACACCAATTCTCCTTGCGTGCGGCAGGGCTTCTCTCAAAATCTCCAGCTCTTTGACGGAGAGTTCAGTGAGAAGCATCGACAGTCCGGTGATATTGCCGCCCGGCCGTGAGAGGCTCGCCACATCCCCAAGCCCGACCGGATCTGCATGTGTTGCGAAGACAATCGGGATCGTTTTGGTCACCTTTCGGGCAGATTCAACATGGGTTGAGGCGGGGGCGAAAATAACATCAACTTTCATGCTGGCGAGTTGGGCGGCGAGATCATGCATTTGATCAGCCCGCTCCGCCCACCGGAACTCAATGAGAATATTCTTGCCCTCAACGTAACCGAGATCGCGCAAGCCGCTCCGCAGAGCCTCAACTTCCCTCGTCCAATTAGACGCCGGGCCAAATCCCAGATACCCGATCCGCCACACCCTCCCCGACTGTTGCCCGCGCGCCGCTAGCGGCCAACCAGCCGCAGCGCCGCTCAGAAGCGAGATGAACTCGCGTCGTTTCATTGTAGATCTTGCCCACGATGACCTGAACGCAAGCGTAAGCAATTTCCCGCGCGGCTCAAGCGGTCTGATGCCCGCTGTGGGTCAACAGCGTCGGTTGGCCGCGTGCCGCAGCGGCAGGACGTGCGCCACGTACTGGTCCTGCCGCACGATCAGCATGCACCCTGCTTCGCGATCTGCCGCGCACCCTCCCGGGCGCTCCGGCGGAGCAACGAGCGCCCAGCAATCCGACTTCCGTCAGGCTCGCCTCAAACCGATTTGGCTCTGCTGAGATGAGACCGCGCCCTGACAGGGCCCTAACCGCCATTCCCGTTCTCGCCATTCTCGCCGTCGTCACCGATATGCTCGACGGAGACCACGTGCTCGTCCTCGGCGGTGTCGAACACGATCACGCCTTGGGTCGAGCGGCCGGCGATGCGGATGCCCTCGACCGGACAGCGGATCAACTGGCCCTTGTCGGTCACCAGCATGATCTGGTCAGAGTCCTCGACCGGGAACGAGGCCACCAGCTTGCCGTTGCGGTTGTTGACCGACATCGCGACGATGCCTTTGCCGCCGCGCCCCGTGGTGCGGTATTCGTAGGACGAGGTGCGCTTGCCGAAGCCGTTGACGGACACGGTCAGCACCACCTGCTCCTGCGCCGACATTTCGGCATAGCGTTCCTGGGAGAGCTGGAGCGTACCCGAAATCTCCTCGGCCTCGACATCGGCGGGCTCCTCGGTGCCGGTCTCGCCGGCTACCGCGCGGCGCATCTTCTGATACGCCGACCGCTCGTCCGACGTGGTCTCGACATGGCGCAGGATCGACAGCGAGATCAGCTTGTCGTTTTCGGCAAGCGCAATGCCGCGCACGCCCATCGAGGTGCGGCCGGTAAAGACGCGCACGTCGGTGACGGGGAAGCGGATGCACTGGCCGCCGGCCGCCGTCAGCAGCACGTCGTCATGCTCGGTGCAGATCTGCACGTCGACGATCGCCTCGCCCTCGTCGAGCTTCATGGCGATGATGCCGGAACGGCGGACATCGACGAAGTCGGACAGCTTGTTGCGGCGGACGTTGCCGCCGGTCGTGGCGAACATCACGTCGAGATTGCCCCAGGAGGATTCATCCTCCGGCAACGGCATGATGGTGGTGATGCGTTCACCCTGCTCCAGCGGCAGGATGTTGATCAGCGCCTTGCCGCGCGCGTTCGGCGCCGCCATCGGCAGCCGCCAGACCTTTTCCTTGTAGACCTGGCCGCGCGAGGAGAAGAACAGCACCGGCGTATGGGTCGAGGCCACGAACAGCCGGCTAACAAAATCCTCGTCGCGGGTCTGCATGCCCGCGCGGCCCTTGCCGCCGCGGCGCTGCGCCCGGTAGGCCGACAGCGGCACGCGCTTGACGTAGCCGGCATGCGAGACCGTGACCACCATGTCTTCGCGCTGGATCAGGTCCTCGTCCTCGACCTCGTCTTCCTGCTCCATGATGACGGTCTTGCGCGGGGTGGCGAAATCGTCCTTCACCTCGGCGAGCTCGGCCTTGACGATGGCCTGCACCCGCGCACGCGAGCGCAGAATCTCGAGATAGTCGGCGATCTCCACCGCGAGCTTGTCGAGCTCTTCGGAAATCTCCTCGCGGCCCAGCGCAGTCAGGCGCTGCAGGCGGAGGTCGAGAATGGCCTTGGCCTGCTCGAACGACAGCCGCGCGGTACCTTCGGCAGTCATCCGGTGCCGGGGATCGTCGATCAGCGTGATCATCGCCTCGACATCCCGCGCCGGCCAGTCCCGCGCCATCAGGCTGTCGCGGGCGGTGGTGGGATCGGGCGAGGCGCGGATCACGCGAATGATCTCGTCGATATTGGCGACGGCGATGGCCAGACCGACCAGGATGTGGGCGCGGTCGCGGGCCTTGTTGAGCAGGAACTTGGTCCGGCGCGTGATGACCTGCTCGCGGAACGCGATGAACAGCGTCAGCAGGTCCTTCAGGTTCATGGTCAGCGGGCGGCCGGAATCCAGCGCCAGCATGTTGGCCGGGAAATTCGATTGCAGCGGCGTGAAACGATAGAGCTGGTTCAGAACGACATCCGGCACCGCTTCGCGTTTCAGTTCCACGACGACGCGCAGGCCCTCGCGGGACGATTCATCGCGCAGGTCGGCGACGCCCTCGATCTTCTTCTCGCGCACCAGTTCGCCGATGCGCTCCACCATGGTGGCCTTGTTCACCTGGTAGGGAATCTCGGTGATGATGATCGCTTCGCGGTCCTTGCGGATGGTGTCGATCGAGACCTTGCCGCGCATCATGATCGAGCCGCGGCCGAGGTGATAGGCCGAGCGGATGCCCTGGCGGCCGAGGATGATGCCGCCGGTCGGAAAATCGGGGCCGGGTACGATGTTGATGAGTTCGTCGATGGAAAGCGCGGGGTTGTCGATCAATGCCACGCAGGCGTCGATGACTTCGCCGAGATTGTGCGGGGGAATGTTGGTCGCCATGCCGACGGCGATGCCGCCGGCGCCATTGACCAAGAGGTTCGGGAACTTGGCCGGCAGAACCGACGGCTCTTTCTCCGAATTGTCGTAGTTGGCCTGGAAGTCGACGGTGTCCTTGTCGATGTCGCCGAGCACGGCGAGCGCCGATTTCGTCAGACGCGCTTCGGTATACCGGTAGGCCGCCGGGGGATCGCCGTCGACCGAGCCGAAGTTCCCCTGCCCGTCGATCAGCGGCACGCGCATGGAGAATTCCTGCGCCATCCGGACCATCGCGTCGTAAATCGACTGGTCGCCGTGCGGATGATATTTACCGATCACGTCACCGACGACGCGCGCGGATTTGACGTATTTCTTGTCCGGCGTGTGCCCCTGCTCGTACATCGAATACAGAATGCGGCGATGCACGGGCTTGAGGCCGTCGCGGGCATCCGGCAGCGCACGCGCCACGATCACGCTCATGGCGTAATCGAGGTAGGAGCGCTTCATCTCGTCCAGAATGGAAACGGGACGAATATCGGAAGGCACCGGCGGCTCGCCGGGCTTGTTCTCATCGTTGTCAGACAAAGGGGGAAATCCGGGTCAGTTCTAGGCTGGGAATCATATAGCGTATCGGGGGGCTTTTAACCACCCCGGGGCGCTCCCGGCCAGCTGTTTTTCCCTTCGTTTTTTCAGGGACTTACCGGGCAATCGCCGGGTTCCGGAGCGCCTGTCATGGAGAGGCGAATAGCGAATGGCGAATAGCGAATGGAACCCCTATTCGCCATTCGCTAATCCCTCACTGCCCGAACACCACCGCATGCATGATCCGCCCGGGGACGAAGGTAAACAGCCCCGCAACGACCAGCGCGCCGGCAAAGATCGAGATCATCGTGATCTTGTGGCCGCGGACCTTGTGCCAGCGCGCGTACCACACGCCGAGCACCAGCATGACCGGCGTGAAGATCGAGAGCAGATGGATCGGGCTCCAGGGACCCAGCAGCCTGATCTCGTGGATCCAGAACGAGGAGATCGCGACCACGGCCATTAGGCCAACCCAGATCCAGCCCAGCGTCCGGTGCGGCAGCGTTCCCTTCGGGGCCGCGAACTGGACGACGCCCAGCGCGAACGCAGCCATGGCCGCAAAGGCATGAAGCGGGATCGCGGGAGCGGCATCCAGCAACGGCGCGAGGCTCATGACGGACGCTCCCCAAGGCTCCATCCCGCGGCCGCCGGCTCGACGGCATCACGCGCGGCGGAAAACGCTAAACTGATCTCTTAATGTAAATATCATTTACATCGGCCGGAGTCAAAGTGCTGCGGCGCACAACGACACATAGCTGAATCAAACTGTTGGGGCAGGTTCTCAAGAATAAACACCAGCCAACCGAGCTTGCTCGAGCCGCCGATTTTTCGGCGGCTCACAAGCTCCGGTCAGGCCTGAACGGTGCCCGATCAGAACGGGATGTCGTCGTCCATGTCGTTGTTGCGTCCGGCGCCCGCTGCAACCGCGCGCCGCGGCGCGGAAGTGGCCTGGCCGCCGCCAAAATCGCCGCTGGAATCGTCGGAGCCAAAACTGCCGCCCCCGCCGCCGGAGCGGCCGTCGAGCATGGTCAGGGTCGAATTGAAGCCCTGCAGCACCACTTCGGTCGAGTATTTCTCGACCCCGCTCTGGTCGGTCCATTTGCGGGTCTGCAGCGCACCCTCGATGTAAACCTTGGCGCCCTTCTTCAGGTACTGCTCGGCGACCTTGCAGAGCCCTTCATTGAAGATCACCACGCGGTGCCACTCGGTCTTTTCCTTGCGCTCGCCGGTGCCCTTGTCGCGCCAGGTTTCAGAGGTCGCGATGCTCAGATTGGCGATCGGCCGCCCGTCCTGTGTCCGCCGGATTTCCGGATCCTTGCCGAGGTTTCCGACCAGGATCACCTTGTTCACGCTTCCCGCCATCGTCGCTCTCCACTCAAAATCGGTACCAAAAACTGCTGCGCCACCGCTGCAATCGGCCGGCACGGGCCGCCCGATTGGCCGCCTCATCCGCATCAGGGACATTTGAGACGACCCTATACGCCCGATGGCCGCCCCGACTTAGCGATCCCTCGGCAAAGCAGCGGTTATCCACATATAGCATTGCCCGCAGCATTGTTCCAGTTTTGTTCTACGCAACCTCAGGTCATCGACGCCCGGCCGGTATTCCGGTATTTGCTCCGTGCCGGAAGCCGCGCGGAGCTGGGAGCTGTGTGGCGGATATTCTAAACAAATCATTACCTTGAAGGTCTACACTTCGCCCGCGAGTGTTGCATTTCGGAGACGGCATTTCCGGTTGAATTGGCGTATGGCTTGTCCAGCGGCGCGGCGCTCGCGTCTTGGACAAAAACGCTTCGGGACCAACGGGAAGCGACCAAAGGACTGGGGACTATTTGAAATGAAGAAGTTTTTGCTTGGTACTGTTGCTCTCGTTGCCTTTGCGGCTCCCGCCGCTGCGGCTGATCTCGCTGCGCGTCCTTACACCAAGGCCCCCCCGATGATCGCGGCAGTCTATGACTGGAGCGGTTTCTACATCGGCGCCAACGGTGGTTGGGGTTCGAGCCACAAGTGCTGGGACGTCGTTCCGGTCGCTGGTCCTCTCCTTGCCGAAGGATGTCATGATGCGACCGGTGGCACGGCCGGTGGTCAGATCGGCTATCGCTGGCAGGCGGCTTCCTGGGTTTTCGGTCTTGAAGCGCAGGGCAACTGGGCCGACTTCAGCGGCTCGCGCGTAAGCCAGCAGTTCATCCTGGCTCCGGGCGATGCGACGGATCGCTCGCGCATCCGCAGCTTCGGCTTGTTCACCGGTCAGGTCGGTTACGCCTGGAATAACGCCCTGCTGTACGTGAAGGGTGGCGCTGCAGTCACCGAGGATCGCTACGAACATCGCTTCACCGGAACCAACGTGATTTTCGACTCGGCCAGGGAAACCCGCTGGGGCGGCGTCGTCGGTGTCGGCCTCGAATACGGCTTCGCCCCGAACTGGTCTGCCGCGGTCGAATACGATCACATGTTCATGGGCGATCGCAATCTGACCTTCGCAACGCCCGCTGGTCTGGTGTCCACGGTCGACCGCATCAGTCAGGACGTCGATCTCGTCACCGTCCGCGTCAACTATCGTTGGGGCGGCCCGGTCATCGCGAAGTACTGATCTACGCGAACCGCCAATACCAAATAACGAAAGGCCGGCCTCGTGCCGGCCTTTTTGTTTGAGGGCATCTTGCCTGCCGCGCGTTCCATCCACTCGGTTCCGCTGCCATCTGCTGCCATTGCTATTCCTTGGCAACTCCTTGCAAAACAAACCGTTGATGGCTTGCTGCGAGCACTGGAAATCCCGGCCCGTTCTTCCTACGTTCCAGCTTTCTGCCATCGGCGCCCGGCTAAGGTCTTCCCTGGCCATGCGCGCCCAACGTGGCGCGCCTCCACGCGCCTGGAAATGCCGATATGGATGAAGTGCTGAGGGCGAAGCGCCAAACCAACGCCGGCTCGGGAACGCGCGCGATAACGATCCGCGGCGCGCGCGAGCACAATCTGAAAAACATCGACGTCGAGATTCCCCGCGACAAGCTTGCGGTATTCACGGGCCTGTCCGGCTCCGGCAAATCCTCGCTCGCCTTCGACACCATCTATGCCGAGGGTCAGCGCCGCTACGTCGAGTCGCTCTCGGCCTATGCGCGCCAGTTCCTCGAGATGATGCAGAAGCCCGACGTCGACCAGATCGACGGACTGTCGCCGGCGATCTCGATCGAGCAGAAGACGACGTCGAAAAACCCGCGCTCGACGGTCGGCACCGTTACCGAGATCTACGACTACATGCGCCTGCTATGGGCGCGCGTCGGCGTGCCCTATTCGCCCGCAACGGGCCTGCCGATCGAGAGCCAGCTGGTGTCGCAGATGGTCGACCGCGTGCTGGCGCTGCCCGAAGGCACGCGGCTCTACCTGCTGGCACCGGTCGCGCGCGGCCGCAAGGGCGAGTACAAGAAGGAGCTCGCCGAATACCTCAAGAAGGGCTTCCAGCGCGTCAAGATCGACGGCAGCTTCTATGAGCTCGCCGAAGCGCCCACGCTCGACAAGAAATTCCCGCACGACATCGACGTCGTCGTCGACCGCATCGTGGTCCGCCCCGACATCGGCCAGCGCCTCGCCGAAAGCTTTGAGACCGCCTTAAAACTCGCTGAAGGCCTGGCGGTGATCGAATACGCCGACGCGCCCGCGGGCGCTGCCGAGGAAAAGAAGTCCGACAAGAAAACGGCAAAGATCCACGACAAGACCGGCCCGGAACGGATTTTGTTTTCGGAGAAATTCGCCTGCCCGGTTTCTGGCTTCACCATTCCCGAGATCGAGCCCCGGCTGTTCTCGTTCAACAACCCCTATGGCGCCTGCCCGGCCTGCGGCGGCCTCGGCGTCGAGCAGCATATCGACGAAGACCTCGTCATCCCCGACAAGGAGCTGACCTTGCGCAAGGGCGCGATCGCGCCCTGGTCCAAATCGTCCTCGCCCTATTACATCCAGACGCTGACCGCGCTCGGCAAATTCTACAAGTTCACGCTCGACACCAAATGGAAGGACCTGCCGAAGAAGACGCAGGCCGCTATTCTTCATGGCTCCGGCGACGACGAGATCAAGTTCTCCTATGAGGACGGGGTGCGCTCTTACGACACCAAGAAACCGTTCGAGGGCGTCATCACCAACCTCAACCGCCGTTTTCGCGAGACCGAAAGCGAATGGGCACGCGAGGAGCTGGCAAAGTATTTTTCCGACATCCCCTGCGAGGGCTGCCACGGCTACCGGCTGAAGCCGGAGGCGCTGTGCGTCAAGATCGGCGGCAAGCATATCGGCGAGATCAGTGAACTCTCGGTCAAGCGCGCCGGCGAATGGTTCGAGAGCGTGCCAAAGGCGCTCAACGCCCAGCAGAACGAGATCGCCATCCGCGTGCTGAAGGAGATCCGCGAGCGGCTGTCCTTCCTGCTCGACGTCGGCCTCAATTATCTGACGCTGTCGCGTTCGTCCGGTACGCTCAGCGGCGGCGAAAGCCAGCGCATCCGCCTCGCCTCCCAGATCGGCTCGGGGCTGACAGGCGTGCTCTATGTGCTGGACGAGCCATCGATCGGCCTGCACCAGCGCGACAATGCGCGGCTCTTGGAAACGCTGAAGCGGCTGCGCGACCTCGGCAATACCGTGATCGTGGTCGAGCATGACGAGGACGCCATTCGCCTCGCCGATTTCGTGCTCGACATCGGCCCCGGCGCCGGCATGCATGGCGGCCACATCGTGGCGCAAGGCACGCCCGCCGAGGTCATGGCCAATCCGAAATCGCTGACCGGAAAGTACCTCACCGGCGAATTGTCGGTGGCGATCCCCGAGCGCAAGCCGCCGAACCATCGCCGAACCATCAAGGTGATCAACGCCCGCGGCAACAATCTGAAAAACGTCTCGGCCGAAATTCCGCTCGGCCTGTTCACCTGCGTGACCGGCGTCTCCGGCGGCGGCAAGTCGACGCTATTGATCGACACGCTCTACAAAGCGATCGCGCGAAAACTCAACAACGCCAGCGAAGGCGCCGCGCCCCACGACCGCATCGAGGGGCTGGAGCATATCGACAAGATCATCGACATCGACCAGTCGCCGATCGGCCGCACCCCGCGTTCCAACCCCGCGACCTATACCGGCGCGTTCACGCCGATCCGCGAATGGTTCGCCGGCCTGCCCGAAGCCAAGGCGCGCGGCTACGAGCCCGGGCGCTTCTCCTTCAACGTCAAGGGCGGTCGCTGCGAGGCTTGCCAGGGCGACGGCGTCATCAAGATCGAGATGCACTTCCTGCCCGACGTCTACGTCACCTGCGACGCCTGCAAGGGCAAGCGCTACAACCGCGAGACCCTGGAAGTCCTGTTCAAGGGCAAGAGCATCGCCGACGTGCTCGACATGACGGTCGAGGAAGCCGCCGAGTTCTTCAAGGCCGTCCCGCGCGTCCGCGAAACTTTTAAGACGCTGCACCGCGTCGGCCTCGACTATATCCATGTCGGCCAGCAGGCCACCACGCTGTCCGGCGGCGAAGCCCAGCGCGTCAAGCTGGCAAAGGAACTGTCAAAGCGCGCAACGGGCCGCACGCTTTACATCCTGGACGAGCCCACCACCGGGCTGCATTTCCACGACGTCGCCAAGCTGCTCGAAGTGCTGCACGAGCTGGTGTCGCAGGGCAACACGGTCGTCGTCATCGAGCACAATCTCGAGGTGATAAAAACCGCCGACTGGGTCATCGACCTCGGCCCCGAAGGCGGCGACGGCGGCGGCGAAATCGTCGCCTGGGGTCCGCCGGAGGATATCGTGAAAGCGCCGCGGAGCTATACCGGCAAGTTTCTGGAGCCGGTGCTGAAGCGGGCGGCGGGAAAGCCGCGGAAGAGTACGGGGGCGAGTGAGGCGGCGGAGTAGACAACCGGACGTGAGGAGAGCCATTTGAGCGATACGCTCACTTAGATTCAGGCTCTTGTGACGCGGGGTTTGCTCCGCATTTCCGATCACGGCTATGACGAGCTTGCCAAGGATGATATATTGGTAACTGAGGTGCTGGTTGGTATCGATACCGCTGTTGTTGTCGAGGACTATCCGGCGGCAATGCGGGGACCCAGCGTTCTCGTTCTACAGTGGGACATCTTGCGGAGGCCGGTTCATGTGGTTTGGGCAATCCCAAAGGATCAATCGGATCCTGCGGTACTAGTCACGGCATATCGACCCGACCAAGAGCGATGGTCATCTGACTTCATGCGACGGAAGAAATGATGCTCCGAAAAACCGTCAAACTCATTCACGAAGGCCGTTATGCGGCAGAAGTCCCGGTTGAGCTCATCGAGGACGATACCGGATGGTCGCCATACCTTTCCTTGGAAGATGCACAGAAGCTTGATGCCGTCCGGCTGGCGTTGCGCAGAGGTGAAATCGCGGAAGCCGCAAGGCATGGCCTGGTATTCGAATTGACGCCAATTTCCGCTTAGCAGGTTGGCTCGTAGGGCGGAATAGCGCGGCGTATTCCGTTCTTCTGCGCCCTAAGCCGCGTCCGCCGGCCTCACCCGCTTCGCAATCTCCGCGCCCTTCTCCCGCTCAACGATGCCGATGTCATATTGGCCCTGCAAGTCGAGCCAGAACTGCGCCCCATTGCCAAAATAGCGTCCAAGGCGCACCGCCGTGTCAGCCGTAATCGAACGGCGACCGTTGAGAATGTCGGTGACGCGGCCTGAGGGTACGCCGATATCGAGCGACAAACGGTTGGCACTGAGCTTGCGAGCGGCTAGTTCGCGCTTCAATAAACGACCGGGGTGTACGACAGGAGCCATGACGGTCAACCTTTGTGGTAGTCCACGATCTCAACCTCGTGGGCATCGCCTTTGTGAAACTCGAAACAGATACGCCAGCGCTCGTTGACCGTCATCGCCCACTGCTTCTTGCGATCACCCTTGAGCTTGTGAAGGCCTACGCTTTTCAACGGACTTAAGTCGCTGAGTGACTTTGCTACATTCAATGCCACCAACAGATCGATCGCAGCTTCGAAATCCAGCCCGCGAAATTGATTTGGCTGTTCGCCGTCCCAAACCTTGCGGGTCGCGGAATTCCGCCATGATCGGATCATGGCATAAATATACTACGTCAAGCGGTGAACAGCAAGGATAGAGAACGAATAGAACAGCGTCGGCTCCACTATCCGCGGGCGGCAGGTTACCCCTGGGTCGGGCATTTGAATTGACACCACTCTCTGCCTGGACAAGCTAGGTCCATGCCCAGCCCGATTTACACCTTGTTCCGCAATGCGATCCTGGCCGAACAGCAGGTGGTCTGCACCTATGAAGGCCGCCATCGCGAATTGTGCCCGCATATCCTGGGTCTCAACAAGCGTGGTGAGGAAGTCGTGCTGGCGTGGCAATTTGCCGGACAAAGCAGTGGCAAGCTACCGCAGTGGCGGTGCCTGCGGCTTGCCGACGTCAGAAATGCCAATCCGCGTAACGGGCCATGGCACGCGGGAGGCTCTCACCGCACCGAGCAAACTTGCGTCAGCAGCATCGACCTCGACATCAATATTCACGTGCGCAAGTTGCGGTAGCGCGGCCGGCCAGTGTCGCGGACGTCCCTTTGCAGTAACGCGCTGCTCGCCCTCGCCCTACACCGTCCAATAATGCGGGTGCGGGTAGGATCGCGAGCGGTCGCCCCAGTCGAAGCCGTCTTCATCGAACTCGGACGGACCGGCGCGCAAATCGTCCAACGTCAGCTCGACCACGAAGGCCTGACGCGCGGGATCAAACCTGAGTTCGTCCCACCGCACGGGATAATGGTGATGGGTGGCGAGCAGCCCGCCGGTTTTTATCACGGCATACGCGACGGTTCCGCGCACCTTGTCCAGCATCAGTCGTTCGATCGTGCCGAGTTTCGCGCCGTCTCGGCCGTAGACGTTCGCGTGCTCGACGCGATCACTGGGCACCAGGGTATGCGGCATGGCATCCTCCCTGTTTTTCTCTGTTCTCCAGCCAATTATAGCACCAATGAGCCGGACATGCGCGCGCCCGGCAGCCGCGGCGCACGGACGCATGTAGGATGGGTAGAGCGCAGCGAAACCCATCAATCTCGCGCGCGGAGGGATGATGGGTATCGCGGAGCCTGTCATCGGGCGCGCATTCGCGCGACCCGTTGGCTCCACCCATCCTACGACCTCTACCGCCGTAAAAACATCCCGAACGCCCGCGGTCCGTCGCCGACCTTGATCTCACCGGTCACTTTCAATTCGACCGCATCGATCACGCTGATCGAGTTGCTCTCCCAGTTCGCCACGATGATCTGCCTGCCGTCCGCCGTCGCCGCGATCCCTTCCGGATAATCGCCGACATGGATGCGCTTGACCGGCGCAAGCGTCGCGAGATCGAACACGCTGACGGTGCCGTCATACTGGTCGCTGACGAAGCCGCGGCCCTGGGCAAGTGCGACCGCGTAGGGGCGCAGGCCCGTCTTCACGCGCCCGATCTCGCGGTTATCCGCGATGTCGATCACGGAGACGTCGTTCGATCCGACATTGGCGGTGTAGGCCCGCCGGCCCTCCGCATCGATCGTGATGCCGAACGGGCGCGTGCCGACCTTGATGATCGCCCGGCGTTCGCGCGTCGCGGTATCGATGACGGATACGCTGTCGGCATCGCGGTCCGCCGAGAGCAGCAGCCGCCCGTCCGGTGTGACCACAAGTCCCGACGGCGATGCGCCGACCGCGATATCGGCGATCACGCGCTGCTCTTTCGGGTCAATCACCCGCACCGCCGCGGCGTACCAGTCGGCGACATAGACCGCGCCGCCATCCGGCGCCACCGCAACGCCGAGCGGACCGCCGCCGACGTTGATCCTGCCGACCACCTGGCGTGCGGCGGCATCGACCACGGTGAGCGCCTTGGCGTCGGGGCTCGTCACATAGGCGAAGCGTCCATCCGGCGTGATGGCTACCCCTGCCGGCTTGCCGCCGATCGCGATGGTCGCGACCGGCCGCGACGTCGCGAGGTCAACGACGGTGAGATTTTCGCTGAGCTGATTGGTGACGAACGCCTCCTCGGCCCGGGCGGCCCAGACCGTGCCGATGCTGGCGACCGCAGCCGCCAGAACGACATAGCGTTTTCCAGCGAAGTGGACCCGGTTCGCGCTCAGAAAACGCGTCAAGACAAGACTCTAGCCCGCACGGTCAGCTTCCGCTTTCGACCTTCTTCTTCAGCGCCTCGAGGCCCGCTTTGTAAAGCCCGCTCACCGCCTTCACGGCGGCCTGGTCGCTCAGCTCCGGCGGCGGATCGTTGTTGGGAAAACCGCGGTAGAACGCGCCGGCCCACTCCAGGCTGCTTCCCTTGCCGTCGGCGCTGGGCGTGACCGTCAGGGTGGACGAATAGTTGGTGACCGGCAGCACCTTCACGTCGACGGCCGTGATCCGGTAGGAATAGGTCATCTTCTCGGCATCGTACTTATAGAGTTCCTCATCGACGGTCGCACCACCAGCCAGCGTCAGCCGCCGCGTGGCCTCGATCTCGTTGCCTTTGCTGCCCTCGGTCTTGCTGACCGGCTGCAGCCAGCTCATGTCCTGGAAATTGCCGATCACGGCCCACACCTTGGCCGGCGGCGCGTTGATCTCGATCGATTCCCGCACCTTCTGGCGGGTCGGCCCGTGCGCCCAGGCCACCCCCATGACTGCCAGCGCCGCCACCACGGCCCCCACCCTCGCGGTCGTTCTCATGTCGTTTCCTCTTGGTCCTTATGGCCGCGCAGGCGCGCGGCGGCGTTATGGCAACGCATTTTCATACCAAAGGAGGCTGGTTTGTGGCGCCGCCGGACCGCGCGGCGTATTCAGCCTGGAGCACGCTCGCGCGGCGCAACTCGCTTCGCTGGTGCGCCCTACCTCTCCCGCTTCTCCAGCGACGCGGCAATCCGCTCCAGAAACCCGTTCATCCGCCGCGTCTCCGCGACCTGCTGCTCGTAAAGCTCGATCGTGGTCGAGCCGGAAGATCCACGCGCCTGCATGCCGTTGCGGCGCGCGAACCAGCACCACACCGCGATCAGTAGTACGAACGGCAGCCATGCGACCGCAAACGATATCCATTCATTCATAAGAAACGTCTCCGATTTCGATCACACCGGGCAATTGACAGCGACAGCGCGCTACGATGGTGGCTTGCCGCTCGAGCTCGCTCACATGTTTCCTTAGTGCGGTCGGCGGTCTCAAGTTCACCCGGCGCTATCAGAACTGGTCGACATCCCGGCGCTGCGGCATCCACTCGTCGACCACCGCTTCCACAAATCCGGCCGGATCGTTGCAGAACTCCCGCATTACCCGGTAGTGGTCGGTCTGTTCGACGGTCACAGGCTCCAGGCCATACTTCGATAGCCGCAGCAGGCGCGCGCCGGGATAGGCCATCAGCATTGGCGCGTGCGTTGCCATCACGACCTGGCAATGCGTCGATTGTTCCATGCGGTACATCAACTTCAAAAATTCCATCTGCCGCGCCGGCGACAGCGCGGCTTCGGGTTCGTCGAAGATGAACAGGCCCTGCCGCTGGCAGCGCTCTTCGAAGAAGCGCAAAAAGCCCTCGCCGTGCGAGTAGGACAGGAAGTCCGAGCTGCTTCCGACCGAATCGAGATATCTGGCGATCGAGAAGAAGGTCTCGGCGCGGAAGAACCAGCCATTGGTGATCTTCGGCAGCCAACTCGCGCGCAGCGCCTCAGAAAGCTCCCCTCCCATCTTCTCACGCGCATCCGAATGGTCGACGGCCCGGTAGCCCTTGCCGCCGCCTGCGTCGTCAAAGCCCGAGAGCACGGCAATGCCCTCCAGCAGCGTGGATTTGCCGGTGCCATTCTCGCCGGCGATGATGGTGATGGGCCGGTCGAACTCCAGTTCGAGCCCATCGCGCAGGAACGGCAGGCAGAACGGATAGGCCTCGCGGTCGGCGATAGCAGCTGGATCGAGCCAGACGCGCCGGAGATATGGCGCGGGCATATCGATGACGCGGTTTCGTCTTTTGCTCATGCAAAGGGCCTGCGGACGACCAGGAATGGTCAGCGCATCCAATACGCGTGGCGAAATGAAATCAAGAACAGAAAGGGAATCGCTCTCCCAAGCCAGGTCTAGAATGTGCCCGAAGTCACAGAGCGACACGACCGCATCGCGTAGCCCTTATCATCGCGGCGGGAATGGTCTCGCTCCAGGCATTAAGGGGAACGACATGACCAATCTGAACAATGACATTCGCGAACTCGCAACGGATGAGCTGAACGGCGTCAGCGGCGGACGGTCCGACCTCGGTCAGCAACTTCAGTTCGCGCTTCAGGAAGCGAACAACGTCTATTCGAGGGCCTCGAAGGCTCAGTCGGACGTGAGCTCAAAGTGGTCTCAGACCCTCGACGGCATTGCCCAGAATTTGAAGTAACGAGTCCAGCCCAGCCGCCTCCTCCGTCATTCCCCGATGCGCAATTGCGCATCTGAGGGCGCGCCTCTTGGCGCGAACCCGGAATCCATCAGGCCGCACACGCCGACGCCCGATGGATTCTCTGATGTGCAATTGCACATCAAAGCTCTCGCTACGCGAGCTCCGGAATGACGACGGCGAGTATTTCTCGACTGCGACAAAACAACACGACGGGCAAATCAATTCTGATTTATCGAAATCGTGTCAAGCGGAAAATTTCCGACAATCAAAAATTTTTCTCTTTCCTCCGACCCCAAATCACCTGCACATCAATAGCCATCCCGTCCCACTCGGAGGGGTGTCGGCCGTCGTCACAACGAGGGGCGGGTCGCGGTGGACGCTGAGGTTGCGATTGACGGTCGCGGCTGAAGCGTACGGCAAAAGCGTGTGGTCCTGGCGCCCGTAACGGCGTCAAGTCTTCGGGAGCTAACGCTTCCGAGGGACGACGGTGGCAATAGAGACCGTCTCACCGGGGAGAGCACGCCATAAGTCGTAAAGCCACTGCGCAGGGAATGTCGGATGCTCTCCGCTGCCCTGTATGCTCGTGTGCAGCTTTGTTTGCACTATTCGCACACGAGACCGCGGGTGCAGCGCGCATCCGGCATTCCCTGCGCCCTCTGAATTTTTTGGGGGCGAACGATTTCAAGCACAACTCGGGCGCAACGCGTCGCGAGAATGCGAAGCCACATCCACGTGTCGTCCCGGCGAAGGCCGGGCCCCATAACCCCAGGGAGTAGTTTTGCGAATGGTCTCTGCTACCGAGCTTCATAGAGAGATCACGCGGTATGGGTCCCGGCCCCCCGTGCGCAATTGCGCACTAGGCCGGGACGACAGCAGAAACCGATCAAAGCACTTCGAGCACCAGCTCCATCGTCATCAGCACCGGATTGTCGCCGCGCATCAGCCGGCCTTCGGCGATTCCGCCGAGATAATCCACCAACGCAATATCCAGCGTCGCCTCCAGCGTACCGTCGGCGGTTGACGTGATGGTGCCCGAGCGGATCGCAAGCTCGGTCGCGAACGGCACGACGGATCGGCCATCGGTGAACTGCGCGCCGATCGTGCTACCGACCCCGCCATGAATGCGGGCCTGAAAGATCCCGTGTTGCCGGCAGAATGCTTCCAGCGCACACGCGAAATCCTGGTTCGGCCGCAACCGCAGCGCAAAGGCCCGGCTCGTGGTGTCAGCACCGGTCGCCTCGCGCGGCACCGGCCCGAACAGTTTGAAGTTGGTCTCGCTATCCACCTCGGCGGTAAAGACAGCGCCATCGATCCCGAACGCTTCCACCGCGAACGGCTCGGCGACGATGCTCTCCTCGGGCAGGATATGACCACCGTGCAGGTCGCCATCGGTCTCGGTCCACAGGCCATGGCAGTGGAAAAACGGCGCGCCGTCGCGCTCGCCAAGAGTCATCGCCGCGAACTTGAGCTGCGTGACGCCTTCGGGCCGGAAGGTGTCGCTGTAGAACGCGGCATTGGCGCCGGTCTTGGACAGCGCCGGCATCACATAGGCAAACGGCCCGAGCGCCCCGCCCCGCATGCTCAGCACGCCGCCGGCAAATCCGGCCTCGGCAAAGCCGCGACGCGCGGCTTCCAGCAGCGGCAGGCCGGCTTGCAGCGTGAACGAGAACGCGCGGCCGCACGCCTCGACCCACTGGATGCGTTCAGGGTTGGGCGGACCGGGCTGGACGATGCTTCGCATTGCTTCCGGCACCGGCCGGTTTGCCTTCGCCGCCGTCATCATGATGCGTCTTGCTTGGTGAGGTCGAGCAGTCCGCGCGCCTCGAGTTCGTCGCGCACCAGCCGCTTCGGGATCTTGCCGTAGCCCGACTTCGGCAACGCCTCCCAGAAGAAGAAGCGCTTCGGCATTTTGTAGCGCGGCACCTTCGGCGACAGGAATGCGGCCAGCTCAGCTTCGCTTACCGCAGCGGCGCCCTCACGCGGGACGCAGACGGCAACGCCGACCTCGCCCCAGAACGGGTCGGGCACCCCAAGCACAGCGACCTCGCCGATCCCGGGATGGGTCAAAATCTTCTCCTCGACCTCGCGCGGATAGATGTTGGATCCGCCCGAGATGTACATGTCGGAGGCGCGGCCGGTGATGTAGACAAAGCCCTCCTCGTCCATATGGCCGAGATCGCCGGTGCGGAACCAGCCGTCGCGAAACGCCTTCGCATTGGCATCGGGGTTGTCGTAATAGCCGGCGAACACGGCGGGGCCGATCACGCAGATCTCGCCGGTCTCGAACGGTTTGAGTTCGCGCCCGTCATCGCCCTGGATCGAGACCTGCATGCCGGTGCGCTCGAAGCCACAGGTGCCGATCCGCGCGTGCGGGGAGTCCTCGGGATCATGCAGATTGGCCGGCATGACGGTGATGTTGCCGGTGACTTCGCCGAGCCCGAAATACTGCACCAGCACCTTGCCCAGCTTGTTCAGCGCGGCCTTCTGGTCCTCGCGGTACATCGGCGCGCCGGCATAGATGATGAAGCGGAGCGAGGAATGGTCGTAGCGGTCGACCGCGGGATGCTCGACCATCATCTTCAAAATGGTCGGCACCGTAAAAATGTTGCTGACGCGATGCGCCTCGATCAGCCGGAACGCCTCGTTGATATCGAATTTTTCCGACGGCAGCAGGATGGTCGGCACGCCCCGCGCCGCCTGCACCAGCTGGTGCACGCCGGCGCCATGCGACAGCGGCGCCACCACCAGAGAGGCGTCCTGCTCGGTGGTGCCGGGCATCAAATCGGCGAGATGGTTGGTGACCACAAAGGCCATCTGGCCATGGGTCAGCACCGCCGCCTTGGAGCGTCCCGTGGTGCCCGAGGTGAAGAAGAACCAGCAGGGGTCGTTGTAGTCGACCGCGGTATTGGCAAAACTCTCGCCGGCATGCGCCGCAATGGCGGCGCTCACCGACTTCTCGCCAAAGGCGCCCTCGCCGATCCGCCAGATGAACTCCAGCGCGGGGTTGGCTACGGCGGCGGCGTGTTCCGGGAAATCGCCGTGGCACAAAAACCCCTTGGCACCCGAGGCAGTGGCAAGATAGGCGACCTCGTCCGGCATCAAGCGGAAGTTGGTCGGCACCCAGACCACGCCGAGCCGGAACGCCGCAAACATCGACCAGAACATCTCGTCGCAATTTTTCGAATGCACCAGCAGTCGGTCGCCCTTGACGAGGCCGCGCTCGGCAAGCGCGGCTGAAAGCCCCGAGACGGCGCGGTCGATCTCGCGCCAAGTCCAGGTCCGGTCGCCGTAGATAAAGCCGGTGCGATCGCCATGGCGGCGGGCATTCTGGGTCACCAGATGCGCCAGGTTCATCACCCGGTTCGACATCCGCACGAGGCCGCCGCGCGGCGCGGCTGTGGTTGCGGTTCCCGTCACGTCGGCACCGCCGCACTGCACAAGCCAAGCAAAATCATCATCGTTACGCTTCTCAACACTAATCTGAACGTCCCGGCCGGACGTTAGCAGAAAGCCCGGCCTCTGCCAGCGCGTCCAGGCGTCCTGGTCCAGGCTGCGTGCTTATAGACGCGGCTGCATGGCTGGCCCATGGTGCCATCAGCCAAACGCCGGGAGATCAAGATGGCCAATGAAAAAGGCCCTAACATCAAGAAGAAGCAGAAATGCAAGAATTGCGAGGGCAAGGGCCTGGTGAAGAAGGGCGATAACGTCGTCAAATGCCAGCGCTGCAAGGGGACCGGCGTGCGCTGACCTCCCGATTTTCCACGCCGAAACAGGACCACCCGGCGGGTCCCGGGCGATCCTGTCGTCATCGTTACCGCGCTGCCACGCAGGCCTGCCGACGAGAAAGCCGGCAGGCCCGATCGCAAGCAACCCTACTGCGGATGGTTGGCGAGTTCCTGGTCGGTCAGGCGCCAATCCTGCCACAGCTGAAGCGCGCCGAGCAGAGCCACGACTGCGCCGAGTATCGCGTGCCAAGCCGGCAGAAACGCGTCGCCGGAATAGCCGAAAATCCACGGTGAAGCGATCAGCCAGAGCCCGAGGACGATCTCCGCCACCTCCTCCCAGCGCTGCAATGCGACATATTCCAGCTGGGCGAGGCCGAATACCAGCATGCCGACCACGAACGTATTGAGGATCATGGTGCTGCGATCGGCGGTCATGACCTCGTTGGCCGGCTGCAGGGGAAACCAGGGCGACACCACGATCAGCACGCCAAGCAGCATGCCGAACCAGTCCTCCCACGATCGATGTGTTCTGAAGAAACGAAAGTCCGACATAGTAAACCTCCCATTGAAAAGAGGCATACGTCAGCGGCCGGCTATCCCTGACATTTCCGATCTCGAACCATATCCGGCCGCATCGGGGCGTATGTCTTGCAAAAGACGTAGGTACACCCTAACCGGTTGCAAGACCTCAACAGACCTATTGCGCTGCGCCAAGTTGCTGCAGGCCTTCACGGGCGGTGCGCAGGCTGGGGTTGATCTCCAGGGCTTTGCGGAAATCCGCGACCGCGCCGGCCTTGTTGCCCAGCCGCATCTTGGCCTGGCCGCGGTTATTCCAGGAATAGGCGTCGGCCGGATCGTATTGCAACGCCTTGTCGTAATCGGCAATGCCGCGCTTGGTATCGCCCTGATACAGCCGGATCATGCCGCGGTTGCGCCAGCCCCGGGCATCGGTCGGCGCGATTTTCGCCGCCGCACCGTAATCGGCGGCGGCACGCTCCAGTTGCTCGGTATCGCGATAGACATTGCCGCGGTTGATATAGGCCAGCACGTCCGGCTTCAGCTTGATCTGAATGCTGTAATCGGCGATCGCGCGGGTGGTGTCGCGCTTGCGATGATGGAGATAGCCGCGGTTGCCATAGGCGATGGCGAGCGACGGGTTGTGTTTGATGGCGGCGTCGAAATCGGTCAGCGCGCGATCGAGGTCGCCTTTTCCGACCCAGGCGTCGCCGCGATTGTTGTAGGCCAACGCGAAGGTCGGATCGATTCGGAGCGCCGCGTCATAGTCGGAAATGGCGTGATCGAGTCCGCGCTTGAAGGCATAGACCCGTCCGCGATTGGTATAGGCGCAGGCATAGTCCGGATCGAGCTTGATCGCCTCATTGAGGTCGGCCATGGCGGCGTCGAGTTCACGCTTCTCGGTAAGCCCGTGGCCGCGGTTGCAATAGGCGCCGGCGAGCCTCTTGCCGGTCTCGGTCTTGCCATCGATCACGACGCTGCAGGCCGTTACCCGCTCATTCGGCGCCGTCGTCGTGTTGGTACAGGCCTGCCAGTTCCGGTCGCCCCCGGCAGATGCGGCTGGCGCTTGCGTGAACGTCAGCGATGCGCCCAGCAGCGATGCGGTCAAACAGGTCAAAATGCGCATGATGTCACCCCGGCAAGCGATTTCTCCCTTGGTCGCTCGTTTGCATCATCGGGTTCACATGCCTACATGAGTAGGGTGAATCGCATGGAACTCCTCGCATGACCGTCCGCAACAACAAGGCCCAAAACCGCTTCGAACTCGACGTCGAGGGTGCGGTAGCGTTTGCGAATTATCGGCTGACCCCGTCGGCTGTTATCATCACCCATACCGAGACGCCGAGGGCGCTGCGCGGCCGCGGCATTGCCTCCGAACTGGTCAAGGGCGCGCTGGAATTGATCCGCGCCGACGGCCACAAGGTGATCGCCGGCTGCGGTTTTGTTGTCGACTACCTGCAGAAAAATCCGCAATTTGCAGACCTGACCGCCTAATTTCGTCGTCCCGGCCTAGTGCGCGATTGCGCACGGGGCCCGGGACCCATAACCACCGGGGGGAGTTTTGCGGATGGTCTCTGCTCCCGAGCCTTCCGAGAGATCACGCGGTATGGGTCCCTGCGTTCGCAGGGCGCAGCGACGACAATCTATACAATCTTGATCGACATATCCGGCAGCCCTTCCAGCTTGCACAGCAGCACGTCACCCTTCACGACCGGGCCGACATTTTCAGGCGTGCCCGAATAGATGATGTCGCCGGCCTTCAGCTCGAAGGCATCCGACAATTTGGCGATCTGCTCAGCGACGCTCCAGATCATGTTCTGCAGGTTGGAGTTCTGCTTGACGGTGCCGTTCAGCGCCAGCGAGATCGCGCCCTTGGTGAAATGGCCGGTCTTGGCGGCGGGGTGGATCGGGCCGAGCACCGCAGAACGGTCAAAGCTCTTGCCGATCTCCCAGGGCTTCTTCTCGTCGCCCAACGCGCGCTGCAGGTCGCGCCGCGTCATGTCGAGGCCGAGCGCATAGCCATAGACGTGATCGAGCGCCTTCTCCGCCGGGATGTTGGTGCCGCCCGATTTGAGCGCTGCCACCAGTTCGACCTCGTAGTGATAGTTCTTGGTCAGTGAGGGATAGGGATGATCGGCGATGCTACCGATCGCGACGTTCTGGATCGCATCCGTCGGCTTCTGAAAAAAGAACGGCGGTTCGCGGGTCGGGTCGGATCCCATTTCGCGCGCATGCGCGGCATAGTTGCGCCCGATGCAATAGATGCGGCGGACCTGATACACGTCGGTCTCGCCGACGATCGGAATGGTCGTCGCCGGTACCGGAAACATCGACTTCGGGCCGGCCTGCGCAGCGGCCGGAGCGCTTGCCGCCGCGCCCGCCAGCGCCAACGCTCCGGTCGTTAGAATGGTTCTGCGGTCGAGGCTGTTCATGATGGTCTCCCTGGTTCACGTTTCTCGTTCAGGCTGTCTCTACAGCCTTTTCGCACAAATTGCATGGCACCTGCGCTTTGCTGCATTGCAGTGAACCGCGTCGCCGCAGCTCGCGACCAACGGCCATCAGCACCGCAAAGGTGCCTCTCACATCTTGAATAGGAAAAGACCATGTTGATCTCTCTGATTGCCGCCTTCAGGCGATACGCCCGCTACCGCTCCGAGCTCGCGAGCATGAGCCAGCTTGACGATCGCATGCTCCGCGACATCGGCATCAGCCGCGCCGACCTTGCCAACTCCGCGCCGCGCTACACCGGGCGCCGGCCGTATCCCTGAACGATCGTTCTCGCGCACATTCCAAAACAAAGAAGGCCCGCGTCACCGCGGGCCTTTTGCCTGTTGATCAGAACGAGAGCGTCAGTGCTTGATCTCCGGCGGCAGCTTGCCGCCATTCGCGGCCAACTTGGTCATCACCTGCTTGTGCAGCCAGATGTTCATGCTCGCTGAATCATTGCTGTCACCGGTATAGCCGAGCTCCTTGGCGAGCTCCTTGCGCGCCGTGAAGCTCGAATCGATGTCGAGCGCCTTCATCAAGTCGACGATCGAGGTGCGCCACGCCAGCTTCTCGCCCTTGGCGGCCACCGCCTTGTCCAGAATCGGAGCGACATCGACCGTTGCCGCCGGTGCTGCGGATCCGCCGGCGGCCGCCGCTTCTGCAGTTGCTCCGCCTGCCGCTCCGCCGGAAGCCGGCGCCGCGTCTGCCTTGGTGCCGAAAATCGCGCCCATGATTTTTCCGAAAATGCTCATCGTTGGCTCCCAGTGGAATTGAATAGGTATGTCGCTAGCGGCACTGTTGACCGGCAGCACCAGCCCGGGCTCGCCTTGCAGTTTAGCCAGCCAATTGTGGCTTGCCAATGAAACATTCACCGAAGCGTGAGTGCTATTGTCCCGGTTTGGGAGTACGCTGATGACTCAGTTCGCGACATGGCCAGTTGTTCTTCCCTGTCTTCGCGTCCGGTCTGATCGTGATCATGTTTCGAAACGGCACGTTTGCGCCCTCCAGCGAGCGCAAGATGCGGCCGCCAGAGGGAGACGACGACCATGGCGATTCCAATTCAAGGCACCTCATATCAAGGCAATGTCACATCTCTGACGCAGAGCGGACAGGAGACCGCGAACGCGCCAGAGATCCGAACCATCGGCCTTTCCGATTTGCACCGGGCCTTGCAGCTCGGCTGGGAGGATTTCAAGGCCGTTCCAAGTCACGCCGTTATCCTGTGCGTGATCTATCCCGTGCTCGGATTGGTGCTGGCGCGCACGGTGCTCGGTTACTCGGTGTTGCCGCTGTTGTTTCCGCTGGCCGCAGGCTTCGCCCTGCTCGGCCCGTTCGCAGCGCTCGGCCTATATGAGATGAGCCGCCGTCGTGAGACCGGCGCACAGGCGACGGCGTGGGATGCGCTCGAGGTGCTGCGCTCGCCCTCGTTCGGCGCCATGCTCGGGCTCGGCGTCCTCCTGCTGGCGTTGTTTGTGACCTGGGTAGCCACCGCGCAGGCGATCTACATCGCGGCGTTCGGCTATGAGGGCGCGACGGGCCTGCAAGATTTCGCGACGCGGGTGCTGACCACGCCGCAAGGCTGGTGGCTGATCGTGGTCGGCTGCGGCGTCGGCTTCCTGTTCGCCCTCGTCGCGCTCTGCATCAGCGTCGTATCGTTTCCGCTGATGCTCGATCGTCACGCCGGCGCCGGCGACGCGATGGTGACGTCCCTGCGCGCGGTCGCACGAAATCCCGTGCCGATGGCGGTCTGGGGTTTGATCGTGGCCGTGCTGCTGGTTGCAGGAACGCTGCCGTTCTTCCTTGGCCTTGCCGTCGTCATTCCACTGCTTGGCCACGCCACCTGGCATCTCTACCGGGAAACCATTGAACCGGAACTCAACCCCCAGCCGCTTCCGCCCCGCGCGCCACGCGAGCGCAAGCCCGCGGCGGACTTCCCGGCCAATCTGTTTCCCTGGCGGCGCAAGGAAGGCGCATAGGCCTTACAGCAAGTAGCGAGATCAAACCGCCGGTCGGTTGTCGACCGGCGGTTTGGCGTCCATTCATGCTGGCATCGCGCAGACCAATCCAGGCCGCCCCTCGGCCTCGGCCTTCGGGTTCAGAATTGCCTATGAATTGAGCGCCTGTGCTGATGACACGTTTGTGTCAGCGCCGACGAAATGGCGGCCTTGTTTTGGCCGCTGTTGCTCCGAACATTCGGTGTGGTTTCGAGACTAATGTCGATCATGAATCGACTTTGGAGCGAACGACACTATGACCTCTCGCGTTTCTGTTCGGACTTTGGCGCTGGCTGCACTTCTCCTGACTTCGGCAAGCCCATCGATTGCAGCTCCCTGTGGCTCCGGCACGTTTGAGGGCTGGCTCGAAGACTTCAAAAAGGAAGCCGCGGCGAAAGGAATTTCGCCGGCGGTCATTCAAACCGGACTGACCGGCGTGGCGCTCGACAAGACGGTCATTGCGCGGGACCATTCACAGAAGGTTTTCAGCCAGAGCTTTGAGGAATTCTCCGGCCGCATGGTCCCGCCCCGGCTCGCCCGCGGCGCCAACATGCTCAAGCAATATGGATCGGTGCTCGGGCGCATCGAACAGGCCTATGGCGTGCCCGGCGAAGTACTGGTCGCAATCTGGGGTCTGGAGACCGATTACGGCGTCAACATCGGAAAATTCCCGACGCTGCGCTCGCTTGCGACGCTGGCCTATGATTGCCGTCGCACCGATTTGTTCAAGGCCGAGTTGATGGACGCGCTCCGCATCGTCGAGCGCGGCGATATCGCGCCACAGGATATGCGCGGCGCCTGGGCCGGTGAAATCGGCCAGACCCAGTTCATGCCGTCGTCCTACATCAAATATGCGGTCGATTTCGACGGCAATGGCCGCCGCGACCTGCTGCGCAGTGCGCCTGATGTGCTGGCCTCGACCGCGAACTATCTTGCAAGCTATGGCTGGCAGCGCGGCAAGGATTGGGAGCCCGGCAGCGCGAATTTCGCCGTGATCCAGCAGTGGAATAAGAGCGAGGTCTATTCCAAGACCATCGGCTATTTCGCGACACAGCTTGCGCGTGCGCCTTAATAGGTCGGGAAAATCGGAGGGCCAGGCACCAAGGCAACAGGCCCTCCGCCGGGTAGGTCTACTTCGCCGTACCTATGTGCATCGCCTTGCTCAGATGCGCGCCGCAGACGCCCATCTTGCCGCTCAGCATGGCGTCCTGAGCCATGGCGATTTCCTTTTGCGCGGTAATCTTGCCCTCGCCGTCCGCCATCGCCTCGATGGCGGTCTCGGTCTTTTCGAGGTTGGGACCGCTGCAGCCGGCGTTCACCTTGGCGGCGTTTGCGGGAGCGATGGCGTAGGCAATGGCAGCCATTGCGGCTGCTGCGATTAATTTATTGAGCATGTTGTTTTTCCGTTTTCTGTTTTTGACAGCACCAGCGTCATTGCCGGAATCTGCGCGATGATTGTTTTCCGGTTGCAGAAAATTTTGGAATGACGTTCGCGCGAGGTGCTGAGCGCAGCATGCAATGCGATTATGCGAAACGACGCTTTTTCATTACGGCTGCGTAATTCATTACGGCCACGTAACGACGCGGCGCAGCATGTTGATCGATGCAGCACCGGGCAAAGATCGCGTTCGATCTCGCCATGGTGCGCGCTACCCCGATAGCGATGATCAACGCATGTGGTGAGACGTTGCGTTCAAATCGGGAGCGCTGTTCGCACGGTCTTCGTCGAGCGATACGCCAAGATAGCTATCGTCGCCACGAGCAGCGGAAGTCATCAGCGGTCGCCAGCCGCAGCAAGTGTCGGCGGGTCCCGGCTGCTGGCTAATGCCCCAGCGCGGGGCTCGCGCCACAGTTGCGCCTAAGCCGCGCGCCTTGCCACCATAGACTGATTATATATTCATTCTTATGCGAAGAACTGCATGCGAATCGCGCATGCGAAGCAGAGCGACGGTTCGATTTTGTGCAGGTCGGCCAGCCATTGATTTCTGGTGCGGAAGCATCTCTTGACGAGGTCGTAATAGTTGCTACCGAAATTTTGTCAACTATTTGATTTTGAATGCGTAATTCATATGTACTGAGGTCGGAACCAGCCTTTGGCCGCTCGATTGAGCGAGCAGTGCCGATGGGTTAATCAAACCTTACCAAAGCCATGCGTTTCCAGCTTAGCTGCACCGCAACATAGGAACTTCTGCACTGCAAAATATCAGCTATATTCATTTCAACGATGAGGCGTCCCTCCAAGAGCTGAATCGTAATTTCAAGGAGACTACCATGTTACTCTCGCTCATCCGCATGATCCAGGCGTTCCGGGACTATCAGCGCAATGTCAGCGAACTGTCCCAGCTTAGCGATCGCGAATTGGCCGATATTGGCCTCGATCGTTCGGACATTCCGCGCGTTGCAGCCGGGACCTATAACGGCTGATCCTTTGTCAGCTGCCTGACGAACGGATAAACGCCCGCCTCGCTGCGGGCGTTGTCGTATCTGGACTTGGTCGTATCCGGGCTGGATTCCTTGTTCAAAAAACGCCATTGCCGCAGGTGCACTTGGCGAGAAAACGCGCTAACCCTGCGCGCATGACCGCAGCCAAGAATCCAACTAACACCGTCCATGTGATCGGCGGTGGCCTCGCCGGCTCGGAAGCCGCCTGGCAGATCGCCAATGCCGGCATCCCCGTGGTCCTGCACGAGATGCGCCCGGTGCGGATGACGGAGGCCCATCAAACCGAAGGGCTTGCCGAACTCGTCTGCTCCAATTCATTCCGCTCCGACGATGCCGCCAATAATGCGGTGGGCCTGCTGCACGCCGAAATGCGCCGGCTGGGCTCGCTGATCATGCGGTCGGCGGACGCCAACCAGGTGCCCGCCGGCGGTGCGCTGGCGGTTGATCGCGACGGATTTTCGGCCGCCGTCACCCGTGCCCTGCACGAGCATCCGTTGATCGAGATCGACCGCACGGAAATCGCCGGCCTGCCGCCGGCCGACTGGGGCAACGTGATCGTGGCGACCGGTCCCCTCACCTCGGCGCCGCTGGCGGACGCTATTCGCGAACTCACCGACGAGAACGCGCTGGCGTTTTTCGACGCGATCGCGCCGATCGTACACAAGGATTCCATCGACATGTCGGTGGCCTGGTTCCAGTCGCGCTACGACAAGGTCGGGCCCGGCGGCACCGGCGCCGATTACATCAACTGCCCGATGACCAAGGAACAGTACGACGCGTTCGTTGCTGATCTGCTCGCCGGCGAGAAGGTCGACTTCAAGGACTGGGAGACCAACACGCCCTACTTCGATGGCTGCCTGCCGGTCGAAGTAATGGCTGAACGCGGTCACGAGACGCTGCGCCACGGGCCGATGAAGCCGGTCGGCCTCACCAATCCGCATAACCCGACGGTGAAGGCCTACGCCATCGTACAGCTGCGCCAGGACAACAAGCTCGGCACGCTCTACAACATCGTCGGCTTCCAGACCAAGCTGAAGCACGGCGCCCAGCAGCGCGTGTTCCGCAGCATTCCCGGGCTCGAGGCGGCCGAATTCGCCCGCCTCGGCGGCCTGCATCGCAACACCTTCCTGAACTCGCCAAAGCTTCTGGACGGCCAATTGCGGCTGCGCGCGCAGCCGCGGCTGCGTTTCGCCGGCCAGATGACCGGGTGCGAAGGCTATGTCGAATCCGCCAGCATCGGATTGATGGCCGGGCTCTATGCCGCCGCCGATGCACGCGCGCAGTCGCTGGCGCCGCCGCCGGCGACGACAGCGCTGGGATCCCTGCTCGGCCACATCACCGGCGGTCACATCGAGACCGTCGACGCTGGCCCGCGCTCGTTTCAACCGATGAACATCAATTTCGGCCTGTTCCCGCCGCTTGCCAGCCCGCCAACGAAGAAGCCGGACGGCACGCGGCTGCGCGGCAACGAGAAGACGGTCGCCAAGAAGCAGGCGATGAGTGCGCGGGCGCTGGCCGATCTCGACCGCTGGATCGCCGATCACCTGCGCGTCGCGGCGGCGGCGTAAGATCATGGCTTTGCCAAAGGATGACGCCGCGATTCTGTCGGCGCGATGGACCGAAGGCGTGCTGCTGAAGCGCGACGTGTTCTCCACCGTCGAGCGCGGGCGCTTCAAAAGCGACGCCGGCGAGGTCGATGCGGTGTTGCGCCGGCTCGATCAGGTGCCGATATGGTCCTATCTCCTCGCTCGCCATCTGTTCGCCCGCGAGCACCGCGCACTGGCGCTGGCGCGTGACCTGAATGTCGGCCCAAAACTGCTGTGGGCTGGCCGGCAGGCGCTGGTGCGCGGCTTCATCGATGGCGTCGCGCTGCAAATGGCAAAGCCGCATGGCGACCTCGGCTATTTCCGTTCCGCCAAGCTGGCACTGCGAAAACTGCATCGCGCCGGCATCTGCCACAACGATCTTGCCAAGGAGCAGAACTGGCTGCGCGGCAGTGACGGACAGGCCTATCTCACCGATTTCCAGCTGGCCGCCTGCTTCAAGAGCCGCAGCCGGCTGTTTCGCATCGCGGCCTATGAGGACCTGCGGCACCTCTTGAAACACAAGCGCAGCTACGCGCCTGCCGCGTTGACGCCAATGGAGCGCAAGATCCTGGCGCGCAAATCCGTCGTCGCCAGCGTCTGGCTGATGACCGGCAAGAAGGTCTATCAGGCCATCACCCGCGGCCTGTTCAATTTCACCGATCGCGAAGGCGGCGGCCGTCGCCTGGTCAACGACGCGCCTGTGCTGATCGAGATGATCCGCAAAAATCCACACGTGCGCGATACGGCCATCGTCGCCTTTGCTGACCGCCGCACCGGCGTCGGACTCTATGCGTTCGTCGAGGCCGATCAGGTTGCGCTGGAAAAGCAGCTGCGCAGCGAGCTTTCGTCCGCCAGGGGCGTCAAACCGCCGGAGCATATCCAGGTCGTGCACGCATTGCCGCGCGATACCGCCGGCAAGCCGCGCACCGAAATCCTGCAGCTCGTCGCGATGAACCAGCTCGACCTGATCGAGCCGATGATGAAGAACGACACTGACCGGGCGTTCCTGAAGGACATTCTGGAGAGCCGCAAGAATTTGCGGGACCGGTTTAATTTTGAAGCGGCCGATATGGATTCGCCGTCGGGCGCCTCTACGCGAACAAACTCTTAACCACCGAATTCCGGCGAGCGCGACGCCCGCCACAGCGTCCAGAGCGTCCGCAATCGCGACGAGGTCCTAGGTACGAACGGATCGGAATCCGCCCGCGACATCCACTTCAGGTCGCGGCGGACCAGCGCCAGCGGCAGGAATACCGGCCTCACCTCCGGCGGCACGGCGGAGAGCAGTTCGAAGGCGGTTTTCAGATGCTCCCGCGCCTCGCCGATCAGCTGGTCGATCGCCGCGCGCGCCTGCGGCGTCTGCTTGCCCGAATAGACTTCTTCCATGCCGCTGCCGTGTTGCTGCAGCAATTGCAGCGGCACGAACAGCTGGCGCCGCGCCGCATCCCACGGCAACTTCTCGATCACCTGCACCAGGCCCTGGGCGAAGCCGGCGTGGCGCGCGAGGTGATCGACCGCTTCCGAGGGCCGCGACGCGACGAGCCCGGCCAGCGAGAACAGCGCCGAAGATGTGTCGTTGATGTAGCCTTCGAGTGCCGCCATCGACGGCATCGGGTCGTTGTAGAGATCGAACTGGTGTTCGTCGATCAGGCGGGACAGCGGGTCGACCGGCAGGTGGTAGTCACGGATCACCTGCAGCAGTTCGGCGGCGACCGGGTTGCCTTCGATGCCGCCATGGCCCGCGCCGGCCAGCATGTCGGTCCACCATTGCAGCCGCATCTCGCCGGGCAGCGGCTGGCTGACCTGCTCGCGCACCCGTGAAATCTCCGCGTTGAAAGCGTAGATCGCGAGCAGCGCGCGGCGCTGGGCCGCCGGCATGAACAGCGTCGACGCGTAGCGGACGAAATCATGGGTGCGCACCAGGTCGGCGCAGAAGCCGGCGGAATCCCTGGATGCCTCGCTTGCGCTCATGGCACCGCGATCAGCGCGGCGGCAACGCGCCGGCGCTCACCCATCATGATGTTGTAGGTACGGATCGCCGGCCCGGTCTGCATCGGGTCCAGCACCACCCGCACCGCGCGCAGCGCCTCGCGCAAATGTTTGGGCGGAATCCAGACGTCGGTGCCGGTGCCGACGACCAGGGTGTCGATCGAATTCGCAGCCTTGAAGACGCGCGCCAGCGAATATTCGTCGATCTCATCGGGCTTCGTGACGTCCCACGCCCAGATCCCGTCCGGCAGGCACAGCAGCGAGCCGCGGTGCGACATGTCGGCGAACGCAAAACCACCCTTGCCGTAGGCCTCGATCGGCGCCGACCTCGGAAAATGCGGAGCGTCCGAGGAGCTCGTCATGCTTACTTCTTTTTAGGCGTATCCGGCGCGTCGCGGTGCTCACCAACGCCGAGATAGATCAGGATCGGCGCCGCGATGAAAATCGAGGTGTAAGTGCCGACCAGCACGACGCCGAACATCATGACTGCGGTGAAGCTGTGGATCGCGTGGCCGCCGAACACCAGCAGCGCCAGCAACGCCAGCGTCACCGTGACGTGGGTGATGATCGAGCGCGACAGTGTCGAATTGATGGATTCGTTGAGCAGTTGCGGCATCGGCATTTTCTTGTAACGCCGCAGCATTTCCCGAATCCGGTCATAGATCACGACCGTGTCGTTCAGGGAGTAGCCGAGGATCGTCAAGAGCGCCGCGATACTGGTGAGGTCGAAATCGACCTGGGTGAGCGACATGAAACCGATCGTGAGCACGATATCGTGAACGTTGGCGATCATGGCGCCGAGCGCGAACTGCCATTCGAACCGAAACCAGAGATAGAGCAGGATCGAAAAGATCGCGAGCATCAGACCGATCATGCCGTAGGCCAGCAATTCGCCGGAAACGCGCGGGCCTACCACCTCTACGCGGCGATACTCCACGCTGTCTCCGAGGGCGCTGCGGACCTTCGTCACCGCCTCTTGTTGCGCCTGGTCGCCGCCGGCCTGCTCGGCAACCCGGATCAGGACGTCGGCCGGACCACCAAACTGCTGAAGCTGAACCTCGCCGAGGCCGAGATTGCTCAACGTCGCACGCATCGTGGCAATGTCGGCGGAGCCCGACTTGGACTGCACCTCCAGCAACGTTCCACCCTTGAAGTCGATGCCGAAATTCAAGCCGTGGGTGAAGAACAGGATGATCGCCACGATCGAAAGCGCCGCCGAGATCGGAAAGCTGATGCGGCGAAAGCGCGTAAAATCGAAATGCGTATCGTCAGGGACGATCCGCAGCGGAGGCAGCAGATCGAGCACGGCGACGACTGTCAGCACGGCAATCAGGATGCCAAGCCCGATGAGGACGAATTGTGTTGTCAAAGCCGACTCCGCTTCAAATTGGCACGGTCTTCGGCCGCTTCCATCGTACCCAGCCGGCGACGATCAGGCTGGTCAGGGTAAACGCGGTGAACACGGTGGTGATGATGCCGATGCCGAGTGTCACGGCAAAGCCGCGGACCGGCCCGGTGCCGATGTAGAACAGCACGGCGGCGGCGATGAAGGTCGTGATGTTGGAGTCGAGAATGGTCGACAGTGCGCGCGTGAAGCCGGCGTCGATCGCCGAAATCGCGGTGCGGCCGTGGCGCAGCTCTTCGCGGATGCGCTCGTAGATCAGCACGTTGGAGTCGACCGCAATGCCGACCGTGAGCACGATGCCGGCGATGCCCGGCAATGTCAGCGTGGCGTTCAGAAGCGACAGGATGCCGAAGATCATGGCGACGTTGATGGCGACCGCAATATTGGCGAACACGCCAAACAGGCGGTACGTCACCAGCATGAACACGATGACCAGGATCGAGCCTACATAGGCCGCGAGTTCGCCCTTCTCGATCGAATCCTGACCGAGGCCCGGACCGACGGTACGCTCCTCGATGATGGTCAGCGGCGCAGGCAGCGCGCCGGCGCGCAACAGAATCGCCAGATCGTTGGCGGCCTGCACCGTGAAGTTACCGGATATCTGACCGGAGCCGCCAGTGATCGGTTCCTGGATAACCGGCGCCGAGATCACCTTGCCGTCCAGCACGATCGCGAACGGTTCCTTGACGTGTTGTGTTGTCGCCGCCGCGAACTTCCGTGATCCGGAGCTGTTGAACTTGAAAGAAACGATCGGCTGGTTGGTGCGCTGGTCGAATCCCGGCTGGGCGTCGATCAGTTCACCGCCCGAAACCAGCACTTGCTTCTTGATCACATAGGGCTGCGGATACGCCGGGTCGGCGCTGGGCAGCAACTCCGAGTCCGCCGGCACGCTCCCCCGTTGATCCGGCGGCACCGTGAGATCGACCATCCGGAATTCCATCTTGGCGGTCTTGCCAAGAATGTCCTTCAGCCGGGTCGGATCTTGCAGGCCCGGCACCTGCACCAGGATGCGGTCGATGCCCTGGCGCTGGATCAGGGGTTCCACCGTGCCGAGTTCGTTGACGCGGCGCTCGACGATCTGGATCGATTGTTCGACCGACTGGCGGATGCGTTCCGTGACCGCGGCCGGAGGCACTGTCAGCCGGATCACCCCACCGCCACCGTCAGCCACCTCGAGGCCACGCTGGCCGCTCGACCCCAACAACCCGCCAAGCGGTTGCGACAGTTCGCGCAGTTTGGTCAGCGCGGTCGGCGCGTCGGTGTCCTTGGTGATGCGCACTTCGACGACATCGGCACGGGCACTGAGGCCGGTGTACTGGATCTTGGCCTCACGCAGCACACGGCGGACGTCGTCGCGCACCTGGTCGAGCTTTTCCTTCTTGACGTAGTTGGAGTCGACTTCCAGCAGCAGGGACGAGCCGCCCTGCAAGTCGAGGCCGAGCACGATGTGGCGCTGCGCCCATTTCGGCCAGGTCTTTACCGTGGCCTCAGGGAAGAAATTCGGAACGGCGCACAGGCACACCACCAGCGCGGTCAGAATGATCGCCAGCGCCTTCCACCGCGTGAAATACAACATCGAGTTGACCCGTCAGATCAGGAGTATGCAGAGCGCAAATCAGCTCGCGGACGTCTCGTCCTTGGCGGTCTCGGCCTTTTCCTTGGCCGGCTCGCCCTTGGCGCGCACGCCGGAGATCATCTGCCGCATCTGGCGCACGCGCACACCGTCGGAGATCTCGAACTCGATCTGGTCGTCGTCGACGACCTTGGTCACCTTGCCGACCAGGCCGCCGGAGGTCACGACGGTATCGCCACGCCGGATGTTTTTCACCAGTTCGGCATGGTCCCTGATCTTCTTCTGCTGCGGGCGCAGAATCAGGAAGTACATGATGACGAAGATCAGTGCGAACGGCAGCAGCGACATCAACATGCTGTTGGCATCGCCACCGGCTGCAGCCTGGGCGTACGCAGGGGTAATCAGCATTCGAACAATCCTCGTGAGACGGGAAACGACCGGCGACGCAAGCGTCTGACCGGTCCGGGCAAATTCGCGCGGACTATAGCGGCGGCCGTCCCAATTGCAACGCTGCCAGCCCCCTCATTTAGGGCGCTTGCGGGAGCTTCCAAGGCCCGTTAAGGCTGCGCCGTCAGGAACACGGAAAATGTCGAAAAAACCCAATAAAACAGCGGCTCGCGCCACCTCCAAAGCAGGCCGGCGGAAGCCCGCGAAAACCGCGACAAAACGTCCGGCGCCCCCCTCGAAAGACGCCACCGCCGAGCGCATCGCGGACGCGCTGGAGGCCATCGCGAGCCACCTTTCCGCGGCCTCCCCGGCCAACGCGGGACCTGAGTCGTTCGGGGCTGCGGACGCCTTCGTCTGGCACCCGGACGGGCGGCTGGCGCCGGTACCGCGCGTCAGCCGGGTCGACCTCGGGTTGCTCAAGGGTATCGACCGGATGCGCGACATCCTGATCGAGAATACCGAGCGCTTTGCCGACGGCCTGCCCGCCAACAATGCGCTGCTGTGGGGCGCGCGCGGCATGGGCAAGTCGTCGCTGGTCAAGGCCGCGCATGCCGACATCAACCTCAAGCGCAAGCCGGCCGGCAAACTCAAGCTGATCGAGATCCATCGCGAGGATATCGAGAGCCTGCCGGGCCTGATGGACCGGGTGCGCAGCTCTTCATTCCGTTTCATCGTGTTCTGCGACGACCTCTCCTTCGACGGCAACGACGCCTCCTACAAATCGCTCAAAGCGGTGCTGGAAGGCGGCATCGAGGGACGCCCGGACAATGTGATCCTCTACGCCACCTCGAACCGCCGGCATCTTCTGGCGCGCGAGATGATCGAGAACGAACGCTCGACCGCGATCAATCCCGGTGAAGCGGTCGAGGAAAAAGTCTCGCTGTCGGACCGCTTTGGTCTGTGGCTGGGCTTCCATCGCTGCAGCCAGGACGAATATCTGGCGATGGTCCGCGGCTATTGCGGCCATTACGGCATCAAGCTTGCCGATGAGGAACTGGAGCGCGAAGCGCTGGAATGGTCGACGACCCGCGGTTCACGCTCGGGGCGCGTCGCCTGGCAGTTCACGCAGGAGCTGGCGGGACGGCTAGGTGTAAGGCTGGTGGGAAATTAGGACGCGGCAGCCGCGAACTCGCTCCGTCATACGCGGGCTTGACCCGCGTATCCATCGCACTTCGCAAGAGCGCTTTCTTCAGGGATGGATTGCCGGGTCAAGCCCGGCAATGACAGTTGAGGAGATACTGCGCCCTCACGCCCCGTTCAGGAATTGAAGCGGGTCAACCGGTGAAGATCCTTTGCGGATCTCGAAGTGGAGTTGCGGCGACCCCACCTCACCCGATTGGCCCGACTTGGCAATGATCTGGCCGCGCTTGATCGTGTCGCCGCGCTTCACCATCAGCTCACTCGCATGGGCATATGCAGTGACGTAACCGTTGGAGTGCCGAACCAGAATGAGATTGCCGTAACCCTTCAATTCATTGCCCGAGTAGGCGACGACGCCGTCTTCGGCAGCCTTCACCGGGGTGCCTTCCGGCACCGCCAGATTGATGCCGTCATTGGCCTTGCCGTTGGTCTTGGCGCCGTAGGTCGTGATGACCTTGCCGCGTACCGGCCAACGGAACGTCGGCAGCGCGCCAGTGGCTTCACTCGGCTTCACGGCCGGCGCTTCCGAGACGACCGGCTTTTCCTCGACATTGGTTGTCGCCTGCGCCAAGCGCGCGCTTTGCGGCTGCGCGGCAGGTGTCCCCGGCTTGGCGGCAGGCGCTGCGACCGCTGCGACCTGCACCGGTGCAACAGGCTGCGCCGCAGGTGCGGCGGCGGTCTTGGCGCCGGGCACGGTCAGCTTCATGCCGAGGCTGAGCTTGGCCGATGTGTCGAGGTTGTTGGCCTTGGCGAGATCCCCCACCGGGAGGTTGTTACGGCGCGCAATGCTCATCAACGTGTCGCCGCGATTGACGACGTGCACGCTCGACGGCCCCGCAACAGCCGCGACCGGCTTGCTGGCCGGCGGCGCTACCGCCGGCGCGGGCGCAGCGGCAACGGTCTGGCGCGGGATGATCAGTTGCTGGCCGGGCGATAGCGCGCGCGGTCCCTTGTAACCATTGGCCTGCAGGATCGCAGCCGACGAGACGTTGTAGCGCTTGGCCAGGATGTCGAGCGTGTCGCTGGTACCGACGATGATCGTGGTGCCGCCATGCGCGGGCGCAGCGGCAACCGAGCGCGGCGCAACGGTGGCGGTGGTCTCAAGCTTGGGTTGGCCCGGCGGGGTATAGGACGAAAGCCCGCGGCCTCCGCCCGACACGCCGTTGCCTGCGGCCTGATAGGATCGCGGCGCCGTGACCACCGGCGGCGGTGGCGGCAAGGCCGACGATTGGTATTGGGGCTGCGACTGATACGGCTGAGTTTGCGGCCGAGAATATTGCGGCAGTTCGCGACGCTCGACCTGGGGCGCCGGCGCCTGCTGCACCGAACCGGTCGCGTCCGGCTGATAGTTGAACGGGTTTGACAGGGTGTTTTGCGAGAAGCGCGTCGACATATCGGCGCTGCAGCCGGCAAAGCCAAACGACATCAGCGTCAGCACCGCCACTTGCGGTACGCGACGCGAGCGAAGCAACTCGACGACACGGGACATGGTTACTCACTCATACGCAACTAAATACTCTTTTGAGTAAACACGTCCCGAGTAAATAACCGCTTAACCCTTCAAATAAGATGTTGGCGGGAACCGCCAATCCGTGATTCTACAGTTCGCGGGCAATCCCCGGCAGCGCCGGCACGAAGCGCACGTCGACCAGCGCCTTGCGGTCGAACCCTGCGTCAGTCCTCGTGACGCGCAGCAGAGTCTGGACACCCTGGTGGGGTCCGACCGGTGCGATCAGGATGCCACCGGGCTCAAGCCGCGCCAGCAGCTTCTCCGGGATTTGCTCCATCGCCGCGGTCACGATGATGCGGTCGAAATCCCCGGCACCTGGCGGGATATCGAAGCCGTCGCCAAGCAGGACCTCGATATTGTCGTAGCCCAGCTTTTCCAGCCGGGCCCGCGCGCTGTCGGCCAGCGTCCGGTACCGCTCCATGGTCAGGACGTGCTTGCAAAGCCGGGACAGGATCGCGGCCTGGTAACCGGAGCCGGTGCCGATCTCGAGCACCTTGTGTTGCTTTTGCAGCTGCAATTGCTCGGTCATGTAGGCGACCACGAAGGGCTGGCTGATGGTTTGCCCGCAGGCGATGCCGAGCGCGCTGTCGCGATAGGCATGACCGCGATCGGCCGCGGTCACGAACATCTCGCGCGGCACCTCTTCCATGGTGCGCAGGATGGTCTGGTCGCTGATCCCCCGCCGCCGCAGGGAGAGCTGGAACATCATCTTTTCGGGCGGTTCTTGCGACATTAGAGACTCGGGGGCGCGGCCTGGCCATTCATCTAGTGCTTCGCTCGGGATTTGATGCAATAGCCAGCGGAGCTTTAAGGAAGAATTTCCTCAAAATGGGTTCCGCTTGTGGAACTACGGTCCGGGAACAGCGTTAGAGCCCGGAAAATCGGGGCTCTTGACGGGCGGGCCGCAGGCCTTGGCCTGACCCATCTTGTCGTTGCGCCGATTGGTGTTATTTGCGAACCTTGAGCTCGGGAAGGGCAAGGATTCCATCATGATGGCGACGCGGCCGCAGGGCTGTTCAGTGTTTCTCGTCGAAGACGAGGTCATGATCCGGATGATGGTCGCCGACATGCTCGAAGAGCTCGGCTACAGCGTCGCCGCCGAGGCCGGCGAAATCGGCGAAGCCGTCAAGCTCGCCCAATCGACCGAGTTCGATCTCGCCATCCTCGACGTCAACGTCAACGGCAAGGTGATCACGCCGGTGGCCGAACTGATCAAGGCGCGCAACCGGCCCTTCATTTTCGCGACCGGCTACGGCTCCTCGGGCCTGCCCGAGGAATATCGCGACCGCCCGGCGCTGCAAAAACCGTTTCAACTGGAAACGCTGGCGCAGATGATCAACAACGCGCTCAAGAGCGCGGCGGCTTAGCCGCTCTATCCACACACCCTGCCCGTCATCATCCGCGAAAGCGGATGATCCAGTACTCGAGAGACCGTCGATTGAACCGCGACGCCGCGGCGTACTGGATACCCGCGTTCGCGGGTATGACGCTTCGCGTCACTTCAACGTCGTCGTCAGAGCTTCCGAAAACGCTTCATCGGTGCGGTCGAGTCGCAGCGGCGTCACTGACACGTAGCGCGCGGCCAATGCGGCGAGATCGGTGCCTTCGGCCGGCGTGTCCAGCATCGCGGCGCGTTCGAAGCCGATCCAGAAATAGGGATTGCCGCGGCCGTCATGGCGCTTGTCGACTTTCAGGAAACCGAGATTGCGCTTGCCCTGCCGCGTGACGCGGATGCCATTGACCTCGTCGGGGGTGCAGGCCGGAAAGTTGACGTTGATCACGGTGTTCTTGGGCACGCCGGCGTCGATCACCTTGCGCACGATATCCGGCCCGAATTTCACCGCCGTGTCCCACAGCGGCGCGTTCCGCGTTTCGATGGAGAATTCCTGGCTCAGCGCAAACGATGGAATGCCCAGAATGGTGCCTTCCAGCGCGCCCGCGATGGTGCCGGAATAGACCACGTCCTCGGCGACGTTGCGGCCCTTGTTGACGCCCGACAGCACGAGATCCGGCAGCTTTTCGCCGAGGATGTGGCGCGCGCCCATGATTACGCAATCGGTCGGCGTGCCGCGCACCGCAAAATGCCGCGGGCCGACTTCGCGCAGCCGCAGCGGATCGTTCAGCGACAGCGAATGCGAGACGCCGGATTGATCGAGTTCGGGCGCCACGATCCAGACGTCGTCCGACAGCGCGCGGGCGATCTCCTCGACGACCTTCAGACCGGGAGCGTGAATGCCGTCGTCATTGGTGCAGAGAATGCGCATCCGTCAAAATGCCTTCCGGTTCGATTCGAGGCCGTTTTCCATGTCGCCGGCGCCGTATTATCCGCCTATCGCCGCCGAGGCAAACCGGCAAGATATGGTCATTCCCGCATCCGGACGCGCCAGGGACGAACGAACTTGGCGTAGCCTGAAAACACCATTTGAAATTTTGGCGGCACGGACTGAGCCGGCTCGGGCTCAGGCGTTGGGATCGCAATCGCCCGCAATATGACGGGCGGAGCCGGAGGCGGTTTGATCGGATCCGGCTTTGGAGGCCGGGGCTCTTCCAACGTTGCGATCTGAGGTGGCGGCTCAATTGGTGCGATGGGCGAAACCACCACCGGCGCCGGCGTAACCGGCGGAGCAGCCTGACGCACCGTTGGCGCAACGGGCGGAGCCGGCGCGATTGTTTCCGGCTGCGTCACGCCGCCTGGAGGAAACCGCTTCCGCGCCACCTCGAGGCCCTTGTCGAAATCCGCGACATTGAGCCATTCCTTGGCCCGCATGGTTTCGATCAGCGCCTCGTCCCACAACTGCGAGACCTCGATATCGAAGAAGCCCTTCAGCTTCTGGTCGATCAACTGCATCCCGAGGCCGGTGACAGCCCATTGCCGGCCGATCCAATGGATGTCGCGATGCAGGGGCATGTTCGGCTTTGCTATTTGTCGTGCTCGATGACCTTGAGGCCGCCCATATAAGGCTGCAGCACGTCGGGCACTGCAATCGATCCATCCTGTTGCTGATAGGTTTCCATGACAGCAATCAGCGCGCGGCCGACCGCGGTGCCGGAGCCGTTCAGCGTATGCACGAAACGCGGCTTGCCATCGGGCCCGCGATAGCGCGCATCCATGCGCCGCGCCTGGAAATCGCCGCACACCGAACAGCTGGAGATTTCGCGAAAAGCACCGCCGTCGCCCTGCCCCGGCATCCACACTTCGATGTCGTAGGTTTTCTGCGCGGAGAAACCCATGTCGCCCGCACACAGCGTCATGACACGATAATGCAGATCGAGGCGGCGCAATACTTCTTCAGCACAGGAGAGCATGCGCTCGTGCTCGTCCTTGCTCGCCTCCGGTGTGGTGATCGAGACCAGTTCGACTTTTGTGAATTGATGCTGGCGGATCATGCCTCGGGTATCACGGCCGGCGGCACCTGCCTCCGCACGGAAACACGGCGTCAGCGCCGAAAGACGCATCGGCAATTCCTTGTCGTCGACAATGGATTCGCGGACAAGGTTGGTCAGCGACACTTCGGCCGTGGGAATGAGGCCAAGACGTTCAGTCTTTAGGCGGCCATCATCCGGAGCCGCCAGCAGCTCGCCCTTGATCGCCCAGAACTGATCATCCTCGAATTTCGGCAATTGCCCGGTGCCGAACATCACGTCGTCGCGCACCAATAGCGGCGGATTGATCTCGGTGTAGCCATGTTCGTTGGTGTGGAGATCGAGCATGAATTGCCCGATCGCACGCTCCAGCCGCGCGAGGCCTTTTTTCAGCACGACAAAACGCGCGCCAGAGAGTTTCGCTGCCGTCTCGAAATCCATATAGCCGAGCGCGCCGCCGAGATCGTCATGCGGCTTCGGCGCGAAACCGTAGGTGCGCGCCTTGCCGAACACCTGACGCTGCACATTGCCGTGCTCGTCAACGCCGTCGGGCACTTCGTCGAGCGGCAGGTTCGGGATCGCGGCCAATTCTTTGGCGAGTTCGTCGTCCGCCGTCTTTGCCGCGGCTTCGAGCTCCGGCATCGTGGTCTTGAGTTCGGCGACCTCGGCCATCAGCTTCGATGCACGCGCCTCGTCCTTTGCCTTCTTGGCGTCGCCGATTTCCTTCGAGGCCGCATTGCGCCTTGCCTGCGCCTGCTCGGACGCCAGAATCGCCGCGCGGCGCCTTTCGTCGATCGCCAGCAGCGACGGCGACAGCGGCGCCAGGCCACGGCGCTTCAGTCCGGCGTCGAAGGCTTGCGGGTTATCGCGGATCGATTTGATGTCGTGCATGGCGGATCATTCCTGAATTCGTCAAATGCCAACGCAATACGTTGACATTTAACGGTGCGCTTCCCGTACCACACCCGTCATCACCCGCGAAAGCGGGTGATCCAGTATTCCAGAGCAGAAGCGATGGATTCGAGAGGCCGCGGCGTACTGGGTACCCCGCTTTCGCGGGGTACGACGAACCCTACTCGGCCGGATTGGCCGCGGGCGGCGGGGTCGCGGAGGGTGGCGTACCGGTTGCGGCCTTGGCTGCGGCGACCCGCTTCTCCACCAGGGCGACCGCGAGGATCGAGCCTTCGTAAAGGACCATCAAGGGCAGCGCGAGCGAGGCCTGGCTCAGCACGTCCGGCGGCGTCAGGACGGCCGCGATGACGAAGGCGACCACGATGAAATAGCGCCGCTTTTCGCGCAGCTGCTGCGCGGTGAGGATGCCGATCCGGCCCAATAGCGTCAGGATGACTGGCAGCTGGAACGCGATGCCGAAGGCAAAGATCAGCGACATCATCAGCGACAGATATTCGCCGACCTTCGGCAACAGCTGGATCTGCGCGGTCTCGTCGCCGCCGGACTGCTGCATGCCGAGCGAGAAGCGCACCAGCATCGGCAGCACGATGAAATAGACCAGGAGCGAGCCGAGCACGAAGAAGAACGGGGTCGCCACCAGGTACGGCAGGAACGCGCCGCGCTCGTGCTTGTAAAGCCCGGGCGCCACGAATTTGTAGATCTGCGTCGCGATGATCGGGAACGAAATGAAGCCGGCGCCGAACAGCGCGAGCTTCAGCTGCGTGAGGAAATATTCCAGCAGCGCCGTGTAGATGAACTTCGAATTCTCGGGGCCGGCGATCCAGACGAACGGCCACACCAGCACGTTGTAGATCTGCTTGGCGAAGAAGAAGCAGAAGATGAAGGCGATACCGAACGCCAGCAGCGCCTTGATCAGCCGCGAGCGCAGCTCGATCAAATGGTCCATCAGCGGCGCTTTGCTGGCCTCGATGTCTTCGTCGCTCATGACGCTTTGGCGTCCTTGAGAATGTCCGGCGCCGCTGGCGCGATGTCCTGTGACGCGGCCTGAGCTTCGCGGGTGATGATTAGCGGCTCGGAGACCGCCTGATGGGTTTCGGCCTCGACGAACGTCTCGGCCGTCGGGGCGGCCGGCGTGGTCGGTGCGACGATTTCGGGCGTCACGGTTTCCCCGATCGAGGTCTCCACCTGCGAGTTGACGGGCTTGTCGATGTCCCCGATCTGCAGGGCGTCACCGACGTCCTTTTGCAGCGAGGTGATCAGACCGGTGGGAGACATGCCTGTCGCGACGTCCTTGACCTCGTCAAAACTCTTCTTGAGGTCGGCCATTTCGGCCTCGCGCATCGCTTCCTGGAACTGGCCCTGGAATTCGCTAGCCATCTTGCGGGCCTTGCCCATCCATTGCCCGACCATGCGCAGCACGCCCGGCAGCTCTTTCGGGCCGATGGCGATCAGCGCGACAACCGCGATGACGACCAGTTCACTCCACCCGATGTCGAACATGAAAATTTCCGCTTACGCGACCCCGCCCCACCCAAATCTCCATAGCAAGATTTTGGGGCGGCCCGCGTCTTTTCTCAACCGGCGTCCATGACTTCAATAGGCCATGGCTTCACCGGACACCGGTCCGCGCCCGACGGCGCCTACAACTAAACCGTCAAACAGCCTTGCTGCCGACATCGGTGCGGGCCGCCGTCGGCGCCGCATTGTGATCGATGGTCTTGGTCGGCTCGACCGCGGGCTTTTCCGCAGGCTTGTCATCGTCCTGCAAGCCTTTCTTGAAGGACTTGATGCCCTGCGCGACGTCGCCCATCAGGTCCGAAATCTTGCCGCGGCCGAACAACAGCAGGACCACTGCGATCACCACGATCCAGTGCCAAATGCTAAGCGAACCCATCCTGCAACCCTCCAAAAGAGACGGCCGGCATCCGGCCCAAGCTTTGCCGGAAGGTAGGCCCGGGAGGTGTCAAAAACAAGGACCCAGGCCGCGGCAAATCGCTGTCGCGACTACGGATTATTGCTACCGTTAATCCGGTTTCGAGGACTGAACGGCCCCTAGCGGAACAGGCCCGTTCTACTTTGCATGGGGTTGTTTTCGATATTTTTGTCCCCGCCCTAGCTTTCGCTAGGGGTCTCGGGCTCGGCCGCCGGCGCCAGCAGGAGTTCCAGGGTGTCGCCGGCATCCAGCGGGTCCTCGTCCTCTCGCAGCGCCACGTCGTCCGACGGGGTCGGAACGCTGAAGCCGGAAGGCAGCCGCGAATCCAGCAGGCCGGTGCCTTTCAGCTCTTCCAGGCCCGGCAGATCGCCGAGTGCTTCGAGGCTGAACTGCGACAGGAACCCGTCGGTGGTGCCGAACGTCAACGGCCGGCCCGGCGTCTTGCGGCGGCCGCGGGGACGGATCCAACCGGTCTCCAGCAACACATCCAGCGTGCCCTTGGAGGTGATCACGCCGCGGATTTCCTCGATCTCGGCGCGCGTCACCGGCTGGTGGTAGGCGATGATCGCGAGCACCTCGATGGCCGCGCGCGACAGCCGCCGCGTTTCCGTGCTCTCCCGCGTCATCAGCCACGACAGATCGCCGGCGGTGCGGAACGTCCACTTGTTCGCGACCCGCACCAGATTGACGCCGCGCGTGGCGTATTCCGCCTGCAGTTGCGCCAAAGCGACCTTGACATCGACACCGTCTGGCATCCGCTTGGCCAGCGCCGCCTGATCGACCGGCTCGGCGGAGGCAAACAACAGCGCTTCCAGCAGCCGCAATTCTTCGGGCCTCGCTTCGGGCTCGTTCGTGGGATCGACGGAATGTTCCTCGGCTTCTTCCATGCGCTTTTCCGCGAGGCTCGCCATGGCTAGGTCTCCTTCTTCCACTTACTCGACCGAGAGATCCGAAGCGGACATCGCTCCGGACGCTTGCGGCTGACGCTTACGAAAATACAACGGCGCGAACGCCTCTTTCTGGTTCAGTTCCATCTCGCCTTCCCGCACCAGCTCGAGCGCGGCGGCAAAGGTGGAGGCAAATACCGTCGCTTTCTGCGAGGGATCGACAACATAACTGAGGAGAAATTCGTCGAGGCAGCTCCAGTCCTCGGCCATGCCGACCAGCCGCTCCAGCGAGGCGCGCGCTTCCGACAGCGACCACACCGTGCGCTTGGCCAGATGCACCGTTGCCAGCACCTTCTGTTGACGCTGCGTGGCATAGGCCGTGAGCAGGTCGTATAGCGTCGCGGTGAATTTGGGGTGGCGGATTTCCGCGATCGATTCCGGATTGCCGCGCGGGAAAATATCGCGCTGGAACTGCGGCCGGTTCATCAGCCGATTGGCCGCCTCGCGGATGGCTTCCAGCCGGCGCAGCCGGTTGGCGAGCGCGGTCGCCATCTCCTCGGCGCTCGGGCCGTCGGGCGTCGCCGGCTCCGGCAGCAGCAGCCGCGATTTCAGGAACGCCAGCCAGGCCGCCATCACCAGATAGTCGGCCGCAAGCTCGAGGCGGATCTTTCGCGCCGCCTCGATGAAGACGAGATACTGGTCGGCCAGCGCCAGGATGGAAATTTTGGATAGGTCGACCTTCTGTTGCCGCGCCAGCGTCAGCAACAGGTCGAGCGGACCCTCATAGCCCTCGACATCGACAACCAGCGAGGGCTCGCTGTCGGTGCCGTCAGCGGCGGGCCGTCCGGTCTCAAACGATAGAATCTCCGCGGTCATACCGTCCCTACCCGATCCATCAACGCGTCCAGTTCAGCCCGCGCCGCCTGCCGGTCGAGCGGCAGCGGCGCCTTTCGCGAGGCCAGCGCCCGGTTGGCGCGATTGAGAGCCTCGCCCGTCAGTTCCGGCGTCTCGGCTGCGACATCGCGCATTTCGTCGAGCTTGCCGTTGCAATGCAAAACCATGTCGCAGCCGGCGTTGACGATGGCTCGGGTCCGCTCGGCGATCGATCCCGCCAACGCATTCATGGACACGTCATCACTCATCAACAAACCCTGGAACCCGATTACGCCGCGAATCACCTGCCGGATGATTGTCGCAGAAGTCGTCGCCGGATGGACGGGGTCTAGCGCGCTAAACACAACATGTGCGGTCATCGCCATCGGCAGGTCCGCCAGCGGTTGGAAGGCGGCAAAATCGGTCCGATCGAGCTCTTCCCTCGTCGAATCAACCGTTGGCAGCCGAAAATGACTGTCCGCTGTGGCCCTTCCATGGCCGGGAATGTGCTTCAGGACCGGCAACACCCCGCCCTGCTCCAGCCCCTCGGTGACGGCACGGGCGATCGCGGCCACTTTGCCCGGCTCGGTTCCATAGGCCCGGTTGCCAATGACGGCGTCGGCCCCCGCAACCGGCACGTCCGCCAGTGGCAGGCAGTCCACCGTGATTCCGAGGTCGATCAGGTCGGCTGCGATCAGCCGTGAGCTCAAACGGGCGGCCTTGAATCCCAGTTGAGGGTCGATGTCGTACAGCGCCCCAAAGACGGCGCCTGGCGGATAGACCGGCCAATGCGGCGGTCCGAGCCGCTGCACCCGCCCGCCTTCCTGGTCGATCAGGACGGGCGCATCGGCGTTTCCGACCAAATTGCGCAATTCGCCAACCAGCGAAGCAACTTGCGCGGGGGTCTCAATGTTGCGTTTGAATAGGATAAAGCCCCATGGCAGCTCGGCACGGATAAACGCGCGCTCGTCAGCGCTCAATTCCAGTCCGGATATGCCTGTGATGAATGCGCGGCTGCTCATGGGGGCCGATTAGGCCCCTCACAGCTCCCGGGTCAAGGAAACGGCCGTTAATTCCTGAGGATGACGCACTGTCCACCGGCGGTTTTCAGGTTGCCGCACAGCTGCGCCGCCTCCTCCTGAGAACCAAACGGTCCGACCATCGAGCGGTAAACGACGCCCTTGTCGCCGAGATCCGCCCGCCTGATCGAAGCCGAACGTGTCCCCAGCACGGATGGATACTTGCCCTGCAGCGCCCGGTAGGACGCCAGTGCATCAGCCTCGTTCTTCTGCGAGGAGACCTGAACGAGATATCCGACGCCGGAGGGCGCGGCCTGCGCCTGACCGGTTGCCGCGACACGGGTGGGCGCCGGATCGGGCGCTGCGCCGCCTTGCGGCGTCAGCGCGAGCGGGCCATTGGCGCTGGCGTTGGCGGATGACGGGTTGCGCGGCGCCGCGGCCGGGGCTGGCGCCGGTGCGGCCGTACGGGCAGCCGGCGCCGGCTTTGCCTGTGCAACCCCTGCAGGAACGCCACCATTATCGGCGTCGCCCTTTACGGCAAGGGTCTTGACCTTGCGCGGTTCGTTGTTCGGCAGGGAGCCGTTCGCGGCGGTCGCCGGCGGCGGAGCGGCCGGAGAGACGCTTGCGACCGAGGGCGGGCTGCCATTCGGGTTCAGCGGCGGAAACACCACGCGCGGACCGGACCTGGAGTTGACATCGACCGGAGCCTCTTCACGCGAAACGATCTTTTCGCCGCCATCGCCGGGCACCATGCGGTCCGGTGTCTTGGCAGCGGCACCATCGCCCGGCGTCGCCATGACCTTGGTCGGGCTGTTGTCGGCCTTGATGATCGGCGGCTCGCCGCTGCGGGGTGAGCCGACATAGGTTCGGTAGGCGAAGGCAGCCCCCGTCCCGACCACGGCCAGCGCCAGCACCGCGGCGACCGTAATCAGGCCGTTGCTGCGCTTGCGCGGCGGCTCCGGCTCTTCCTCGTAATCGCTCTGATAGGCGTAGGGATCATCCGGAAAGGCCGGATCACGTGCATATTCATGCTGCCCTGATTCCAGCTGGCCATACAGCGCGTCGTCATACCGCGAGGGATCCACCGGCTGCTCGTCCGCGTATTGCTGCGCCGGCGCGTGATGGTCCTGTTCATGTGCCGCCGGCTGCTGAGCCGCGTAGCGGTGCAAGGGATGCACGGGGCTCGGCTGGTAATCCTGCTCCGGCTCTTCGTATTCCTGCTGCGGTGGCAGTGGCGGCGCATCGTGCCTGGCGCGCTGCATCCATGGCGGCGGGCCCGCGGCTACACTGACCTCTTCCTCGTCCACGGCGTCGTGTTGCGGTCGCACGTTGGCCCGCGACTGCAGTGGGTGCGGGGTCTTGGCGCCGCTGCTAAACGGATCGGACTGCCCGATCAGCCGCGCCAGCTCCGCCAGCGGATCGCTGTCGCCCCTCGCCGGGGCAGCCGGGTTCGCGCCGCGATCATCGTCGGCGTCCGAAGGAAAAGTTCGTTCCTGGTATCTATCAGCCATCGTGAAGATGCATCCCCTTCGGGACAGCGCCAACCCGCCATGACCATACGAGCCATGAACACGAATTGGCTCCTGCCAGATACCCTCACAATCCCCATTGCGAGGGCCTATGCCCCTTGCCTACCGCATCTCGGTCGGAGCGTGGACGCCGAGAACGGCTAAGCCCGATTCCAGAACCGAGACGACGCCCTGGACCATTGCCAGTCGCGCCCTCGTAATGTGTGCATCATTAGTGATAATGAAGCGTAAATAGGGCAAATCCCGCCCCTTGGTCCAAAGCGCGTGAAATTCACTCGCGAGATCATAGAGGTAAAAAGCGATTCGGTGGGGTTCATGCGCCACCGCCGCCGCCTCGATCATCCGGGGATAAAGCGCCAGCTGCTTCAACAGGCTGAGTTCCGTAGGGTCCGTCAGCCGCTCCACCGCGGCGTCCCCGAGATAGGCCGCCCGGGCGGAATCGCTCTCCGGCAGGTCCGGAAGCATTTCCCGGGCGTTCTTGAAGATCGAATGGCCGCGGGCGTGGCCGTACTGGACGTAGAACACCGCGTTATCCTTGGACTGCTCGATCACCTTGGCAAGGTCGAAATCCAGCACCGCGTCGTTCTTGCGGAACAGCATCATGAAGCGCACGGCGTCAGACCCGACCTCGTCGACCACCTCACGCAAGGTGACGAACTCGCCGGAGCGCTTTGACATCTTCACCGGCTCGCCGTCGCGCAGCAGCTTGACCAGCTGCACGATCTTGACGTCGAGGGCCGCCTTGCCCGAGGTCACGGCCTTCACCGCCGCCTGCATGCGCTTGATATAACCGCCATGATCGGCGCCGAACACGTCGATCAGGTTGGTGAAGCCGCGATCGAACTTGTTCTTGTGGTTGGCGATGTCGGAGGCGAAATAAGTATAGCCGCCATCGGACTTGATCAGCGGACGATCGACATCGTCGCCGAATGCGGTGGCCCGAAACAGCGTTTGCTCGCGGTCCTCGTAGTCGTCGACCACCTTGCCTTTGGGCGGCGCCAGGCGGCCTTCATAGACATCGCCTTTGGCACGCAGATAGTCGATGGTCTCGGTGACCTTGTTGTTGCCGGTCTCGATCAGCGAGCGCTCCGAGAAAAACACATCGTGCTTGATGTGCAGCGCCGAGAGATCGCCCTTGATCATCTCCATCATCATGTCGATGGCCTTGAGGCGCACGATCGGCAACCAGGCGTTTTCCGACATCGCCTTGAGCTTGCCGCCGTATTCGGCGGCCAGCGCCTGCCCAACCGGGACGAGATAATCGCCGGGATAGAGGCCTTCCGGGATCGCGCCAATGTCCTCGCCGAGCGCTTCCCGGTAACGCAGATACGCGGAGCGGCCGAGCACATCGACCTGCGCGCCGGCGTCGTTGATGTAGTATTCGCGCGTGACGTCATAGCCCGCGAACTGCAGCAGGCTGCACAGTGCGTCGCCGAACACGGCGCCCCGGCAATGTCCGACATGCATCGGCCCGGTCGGATTGGCCGAGACGTATTCGACATTGACCTTTTCGCCGCCACCAATCGCGCTCTGGCCGTAGGTGACGCCCTCGCGCAGCACGGTGCGCAGCGCCTCCGCCCACACCCCTGGCTTCAGGGTGAGATTGATGAAGCCGGGCCCGGCGACTTCGACGGAAGCGATCAGATCGTCGGCGCGCAGCTTTTCGGCGAACTTGTCGGCAAGATCGCGCGGCTTTGCCTTGGCTTCCTTGGCGAGCACCATCGCGGCATTGGTCGCCATGTCGCCATGGGTCGCATCGCGCGGTGGCTCGACCACCACTCGGGAGAAATCGATGCCGGCAGGCCAGTTTTCCTCGGCCGCTAGCACGGCACAAATCCTGTGCACGCGCGCAAGCACATCGGCAAAAAGGTGCGGAGAAGTGGGTTTTTCGGCCATTTTTTGAAGTCCTCGGCCGCCGCCTAACGCAAATCCGGGGTCAAGTCAAAAAGCCTCTGGTGCTCGATCAGGGCGAAACGGTCGGTCATCCCGGCAATGAAATTGCCAATCCGGCGGGCACGCCCGGCTTCGGTCTCCCGCTCGGTCTCCTCGACCCACTCGGCCGGCAGGTCAGCCGGCGATTTCTGGTAGCGCGCGAACAGGTCGAACACGATCTGCTCAGCCTCACCCATCACCCGCATCACCCGCTTGTGGCGGTACATCCGCTGCTTCAGGAATGCCTTGATGTCGGCCTCCTCCGTCGCCACGGCAGGCGGAAACGCGACCAGGGGCTGAGCGCAGTGGCGCACATCGTGGGCCGATTGCGGCTTGGCCGCTTCGAGCCGCCTGCCTGCCTCGGCGACAACAGCCGAGATCATGTAGGAAATCAGCTCGCGCACCAATTCCGCCCCGCGCCTGCCGTCATCGAGATCGGGATAGTGCTTGCCGATGTCGGCGATGATGGCGGCCGTGAGCGGCATCACGTTGAGGTCGTCGACCCTGAACAGGCCCGCGCGCAGGCCGTCATCGATATCGTGGGCGTCATAGGCGATGTCGTCGGCGAAGGCTGCGACCTGGGCCTCCAGCGAGGCGTAGGTCCACAGCTCCAGATCATATTTGCGGTTGAAATCGGCGATCCCGACCGGGATCCCGCTGTCGCTGTAGCGCCCGGTGGGGTCCCCGCTCCGCATCGTCAGCGGACCATTGTGCTTGACGATGCCCTCCAGCGATTCCCAGCTCAGATTGAGCCCATCGAATTCGGGGTAGCGATGTTCCAGCGAGGTTACGACGCGCAGGGTCTGGGCGTTGTGATCGAAGCCGCCATGGGCCGCCAGGCATTTGTCCAGCGCCCGCTCCCCGGCATGGCCGAACGGGGGATGGCCGAGGTCGTGGGCCAGCGCCAGCGTCTCGGTGAGGTCTTCGTCGAGCCCGAGCTGGCGGGCCAGCGCGCGGGCGATCTGGGCCACCTCCAGCGAATGGGTCAGCCTTGTGCGGTAATGATCGCCTTCATGGAACACGAAGACTTGGGTTTTGTGCTTCAGGCGGCGGAAGGCGGTGGAATGGATAACCCGGTCGCAGTCGCGCCGGAACGGGCTGCGGGTCTTGCTCGGCGGCTCCGTAAACAGCCGGCCGCGGCTGCGATCGGGATCGCAGGCATAGAGCGCGCGGGGGGCAGCCATTCCGACCGACACGTTTTTTTAGTCCTTATCCATTTGATTCTGCGAGATTACATACTTAACTATGGGGAGCGCGGGATACCAAATGAATTGGGTATGACGCCTTCGACCGGAGACCACGCATGACCACTGCCATCACCGTCAGCGAGCGGGCCGCCCGCCGCATCGGGCAAATCCTCAAGACCGAGGGCGAGGGCGCCATGCTGCGCATTTCCGTCGAAGGCGGCGGCTGCTCCGGCTTCCAGTACAAATTCGACGTCGAGCATGCCCAGGCCGAGGACGATCTGGTGATTGCGCGCGAGGGCGCCGTGGTGCTGGTCGATCCGGCATCGGTGCCGTTCCTGGCCGGCTCGGAAGTCGATTTCGTCGACGATCTGATCGGCGCGTCGTTCCGGGTGGTCAATCCGAATGCCACCGCCTCCTGCGGCTGCGGCACCAGTTTTTCGATCTGAGCGACATCAGCGCGGCGTGGCGAACAACGCCTTCGCATTGCCGCTCGCGATCTGCTCGGCGATTTTGGGCGATAGCTGCGCCAGCCAGGCGCGATAGCTCGCCATGATCTCACCATAGCTCGCCCAGCGCTCCGGCACCCAGGTGTCCGAACCGAGCAGGAAGCGATCGGGATAGCGTTCGAACAGCGTCCGCCACTCAGCCGTCAGCTTGCCCGCGCCGTCGGTGATGCCGCTGCGATACGACAACTCTCCCCACAGCTTTGGGTATTTCGACAGCATCGCCGTGACGCGATCGGTCGACAGCCCAAAGCCGGTATGCGCCCAGATGATCCGGGCTTTCGGATTGTGCCGCATCAGGATCTCGACTGCCTCGTCATCGGCATGGGCGTGCAGATAGAGGTCGTTGGCGACAGCAAAGTCGACGGTCTTCTTCACCCACTCGTTTTCCGCCGACTTGCCCGACAGATGGAATTCGCCGATGCCCCGGTAATAGCCGCGCTTGAATTCGTCCTGCACCAGATCGAAGATCACGGGGTCGCCGAACCAGCTCTGGATATCCGACCGGACACGGTACGGACGGATGAAAGGCACGACCTGCAGGCCATCGGCCTTGGCATCCACCAGCGCATGCGTTCCGCTGTTCGGGCGGCTGGTCGCGAGGATGCCGGTGACGCGATGCTTCTTGAATAGCGCGAGCACCTCGTCGAGCTGGTAATACGGCTTTGGTTCCCAATTGTAATGCAGATGCGCGTCGAAGATTTCGATCGGCTCGGCCGCAACGGCCCTCGTCCCGACGTTCCACGCAAGCGCGGTCAGGATGACGATGCATCGCAAGGCGGTCCGCATTGCCCGCGCCGGGATCATTACTCGGCCGCGACCACGTGCGGCCGCTTCTCGTCGCCGGTTTCTTCGAGCTGCGGTTCGAGCCGGCGCTTCAGGCGGCGGTCGAGACGGTCGAGATAGATGTAGATCACGGGGGTAATGTACAGCGTCAGCAGTTGCGACAGGCACAGACCGCCGACCACGGCGACGCCAAGTGGCTGGCGCAGTTCGGCGCCGGCGCCGGCGCCGAGCGCGATCGGCAGCGTGCCGAAGATCGCGGCGAACGTCGTCATCATGATCGGGCGGAAACGCAGCAGCGCGGCTTCCCGGATCGCATGCTCGGCGCTGAGGCCGACGCTGCGCCGCTCCAGCGCGAAGTCGACCATCATGATGGCGTTCTTCTTGACTATGCCGACCAGCATCACGATGCCGATCATCGCGATGACGGACATCTCCATTCCGAACAGCATCAGGGTCAGGATCGCGCCGATGCCGGCCGACGGCAGGCCGGAGATGATGGTGATCGGGTGGATGAAGCTCTCGTAGAGGATGCCGAGGATGACGAAGGCCGCGAACACGGCGGCGAGGATCAGGACGCCCTGCCCGCGCAGCGAATCCTGGAACACCTGCGCCGTGCCGGAGAAGCCGGTGGCGATGGTTGCCGGCAGGTTGGAGCTCTGCTCGAGCGTGGTGATCTGGTCGACCGCATGGCCCAGCGAATAGCCGGGCGCGAGGTTGAACGAGATCGTCACCGCCGGCTGCTGCGCCTGGTGGTTGATTTGCAGCGGCCCCACCGTCGGAACCAGCTTCGCCACCGCTGACAGCGGAATGGTCTGGTTGTTCTGGGTCTTCATGTAGAGCTTGGACAGATCGGACGGATCGACCCGGAACTGCGGCTGCACTTCCAGGATAATCTGGTAGTCGTTCGACGGCATGTAGATGGTGCCGACCTGGCGCGAGCCGTAGGCGTTGTAGAGCTGGTTGCGAACCTGATCGACGGTGACGCCGTAAACGGCGGCCTTCTCGCGGTCGATATCGACCGTCATCTGCGGGTTCTTGATGTAGAGATCGGTGGTGACGTCGAGCAGTCCCGGCACCTTCTCGATCTTGTCGCGCATCTCCGGCGCCAGCCGGTACAGCGAGTCGGTGTCGCCGCTCTGCATCACATACTGGTACTGGCTCTTGGAGATCCGCCCGCCGATATTGAGGTTCTGGATCGGCTGGAAGAACGCCTGCATGCCTGGAATCTGGCGGGCCTTGGTCCGGAGCCGCCCGATGATCGTCGTGAGGTTGTCGCGTTCCTTTTTCGGCTTCAGCGCGATGAACAGGCGCCCGTAATTCGCCGTCGCGTTCGGTCCGCCGGCACCGACGGTGGAGTTGATGTATTCGACCGCGGGATCGCCTCTCAGCACGGCGACCAGCGCCTGCTGCCGCTCCTTCATCGCATCGAAGGACGTATCGGTCGCAGCCTCGGTCACGCCGATCAGGAAGCCGGTGTCCTCCTGCGGAAAGAATCCCTTCGGCACGATCATGTAGAGGTAGACGGTGCCGCCGAGCGTCGCCAGCGTCACGGCCAGCATCAGCGCCTTGCGCGCCAGCACCCAGTCGAGCGTCCATTCATAGGCACGCAGCCAGGATTCGAACATCGCCTCGAAAGCGCGAAGCACGATATTCGGCTTCTTGTTCGGGTCGTGCGCCCGCAACACGCGCGCGCACAGCATCGGTGTCAAGGTCAGCGAGACGAATCCCGACACGATGATCGCAACCGATACCGTCACCGCGAATTCGCGGAACACCCGGCCGACGATACCACCCATCAGCAGCACCGGGATGAACACGGCGATCAACGAGAAAGTGATCGAGATGATCGTGAAGCCGATCTCGCGCGCGCCCTTCAGAGCGGCCTCAAACGGCCGCATCCCGCGCTCGATGTGGCGGACGATGTTTTCGAGCATGACGATGGCGTCGTCGACCACGAACCCGACCGACAGGGTCAGCGCCAGCAGCGTCATGTTGTTGATCGAATAGTCGAGCGCATACATCACCGCGCAGGTGCCGAACAGCGAGATCGGAACCGCCAGCGCCGGAATGAAGGTCGCGGACGCCGAGCGCAGGAACAGGAAGATGACGAGGATGACCAGCCCGATCGCGATCAGCAGCGTCTCCTCGACGTCGGCCACCGCCTGACGAATGGATACCGAGCGATCCATCAGCACGTTGATCGACACCGATGGCGGGATCTGCGCCCGCAGCACCGGCAATTTGGCCAGGATGCCATCGACCACCGCCACCGTGTTGGCGTCCGGCTGTTTCTGGATGCCGAGCACGATCGAGCGCTCGTCGTTCAGCCAGGTTGCGATCCGCTCGTTCTCGACGCTGTCGTAGATCTTTGCGACCTCATCGAGCTTGACCGGCGAACCGTTGCGCCAGGCCACCACGATCTTGCTGTAGTCGGCCGCCTTGTCCATCTGGCCGGAGGCCTGCAGGGCCACGTCCTGCTTCGGTCCGTTCAACGTGCCGACCGGGGTCGACGAATTGGCGGCCGAAACCGCGGAACGGATGTCTTCGAGCGACAATCCACGCGCCGCGGCGGCTTCCGGATCGGCCTGGACGCGAACGGCGAACTTCTGCGCGCCGTAGACGCTGACCTGCGCGACGCCCGGTATCTGCGACAAAGTCTGGCCGATGGTGATTTCGCCATATTCGTTGACCGCCGACAGCGGCAGCGTGGGTGAACCGAGCACCACGAACAGGATCGCGAAATCGGCCGGGTTCACCTTGCGGAAACTCGGCGGGATTCTCATCTCGATCGGCAACCGGCGTTGCGCGATCGTCAGCGCCGTCTGCACGTCGAGCGCGGCGGAATCGATGTTGCGGTTGAGATCGAACTGGATCGTGATCGAGCTGGTGCCCTGCGAGGAATTCGACGACATCGAGGAGATGCCGGCGATGGTCGAGAGCTGGCGCTCGATGACGCCGGCCACAGATGATGCCATCGTCTCCGCGCTCGCGCCCGGCAAGGTTGCGGTCACGGCGATGGTCGGGAAGTCGACCCGCGGCAGCGCCGATACCGGCAGCAGGCGGAAGCCGAAGATGCCGAATGCAATGATCGACGCCGTGATCAGCGTCGTCATGACCGGCCGGCGGATGCAGAGCTCCGAAAGCGTCATCGGCTACGCCCCCGCCTTCTTTGTCCGCGGCTCGACCCGGGTTCCGTCCGACAGCAGCAATTGTCCGTCGACCACCACGCTCTCGTCGCCCGCGAGCCCTTCCGAGATCACCGACATGCCCTGCGAGGTGCGATCGACCGTGACCGGTTGGACCTTGGCTGTGCCGTCCTTGACGACGAAGACGAAATTGCCGGTCTGGCTGCGCTGCACGGCGACGGTCGGCACCACGATCGCATCTTCGCTGCGGATCGTCAGCCTGGTCGCGACCAGGGTGCCCGGCCACAAGGTCTCGTTCTCGTTGCTCATGATGCCGCGCACGGTGACCATGCCCGTGGTGGCATCCACCGTATTCTCGACCATCGCGACCTTGCCGGTCTCGGAGCGCTGATGGCCCGGGATGGTCGCCGTCACCCCGGATACCCCTTTCGCCATCGACTCCCGCAAATCCACCAGCACGCGCTGCGGAACCGCGAAGGTCACGTAGACCGGCGCCATCTGGTTGATGACGGCGAGCGGCGCGGTATCGGCGGGACGGACGAAGTTTCCAACTTTCACATTGGCCACGCTGATCCGGCCCGAAAACGGCGCGCGGATCGTGGTGTAGCTTTTCTGGACCTTGAGATTGTCCAGCGACGCCTGGTCGGACTTGATGGTTCCGGCCAGGATGTCGGCCGTCGTCTTGGCGTTGTCTAGATTGACCTGCGTGGTCGCGCCCTTCCCGATCAGTTCGCTGAACCGCCGGACATCGCGCAGCGCGCCTTCCAGCTGGGCGCGATCCTTCGCCAAAACTCCCTCAGCCTGCTCGATCTGGGCATCGATCTGGCGCGCATCGAGCGTGAACAGCAAGTCGCCTTCGTTGACCTTGGCGCCGTCCTGGAAATGGACCGACAGGATGGTGGTTTCCAGCCGCGACTTCAACGCCACGCTGGAGATCGGCGTAACCGTTCCGTTGGCGTCGACATCGACGGGCACGGACTTGCGTTCCGCCTTCGCCAGTTCGACCGAGACCATGCGCGGACGCTGCGGCCCCTGCGCGCTGGCGTTGCTCCCCATCCACGACGAGCGGGTTGTGTAGGCCGCGACGGCGACGATGCCGATAATGCCGGCAACAAGTATCCAGTTACGCTTTTTCATAATTTTTCACGTCCGTCGGCCCGCAAAGGACGGGACAGCTGCTCCCGGCCCCTTGACGGCGACTTTTACGCCTTATTTCTAGATAGTTATCACAGCCTCGCAGCACATGGTATGCCACTGGACGAAAATGTGTTGTTACAATCCGGTCATTTGCAATGCGTATTGCTACGTGGAACGTCAATTCGGTCCGGCAGCGGATCGACCATCTCCTGACCTGGCTGAAGGACTGCGCGCCTGACGTCGTCTGCCTGCAGGAAATCAAATGCATCGATGAAGCCTTTCCGCGGCTCGAGATCGAGGCGCTCGGCTACAACGTCGTCACCCACGGACAGAAGACCTTCAATGGCGTTGCGCTGCTGTCGAAGCTGCCGTTCGAGGAAACCAAATCCGGCCTCGCCGGCGACGACGAGGACGCCCATGCAAGGTTCCTGGAAGGCGTGATTCCCCTGAAGAAGGGCGTGCTGCGCATCGCCTGCCTTTATCTGCCCAATGGCAATCCTGCGGATTCAGATAAATATCCCTATAAACTCAAATGGATGTCGCGGCTTCTTGAGTATTCCAGAGAACGACTTAAAGCGGAGGAGCCGCTGATCCTGGCGGGCGACTTCAACGTCATCCCGGCAGCAGGGGACGTCTACAATCCCGCCGCCTGGGCCAATGACGCGCTGTTCCGCCCGGCAACCCGCGAATCCTTCCAATCGCTGCTCGGGCTCGGACTGACGGACGCACTGCGCGCCGTGAACGACGCGCCCGGCCAGTACACCTTCTGGGACTATCAGGCCGGTGCCTGGCAGAAGAACTGGGGCTTGCGGATCGACCATTTGCTGCTGTCGCCGCAGGCCAGCGACCGGCTCACCAATGTCGGCATCGACAGCTACGTGCGGACCTGGGAAAAGCCGTCGGACCATGTCCCGGTCTGGGCAGATTTCGATCTCGAAACCGCCTAAGCGAATAAGCGCCGCTCAAGCCGCGGCAGCAACCAAGCTGCGGCGGGAATCAGTCCCGGCGGCCCTGCACCCAGTGCTCGAGCATCTGCAGCGCCATGGCGCGGTCGTCGCCGGAGGCTTTCGACATCGCCCGGGTGTAGCTTTCCTTGATCCAGACCTCGTCCGGCGTCGCACTCTCGCTCGCCAAGGTCAGCCACATCAGCCCCCGCGCGCGCTGCGGCGGCAGCCGGTCGCCGTTGAACAGCATCTGGCCGAGCAGCGCCTGCGCCTGATGCTGGCCTTTCTGGGCGGCCAGACCAAGCCAGCGGGCGCCATAGCGGAAATCTTCCCGCGAGGCGTCGGGGGTCTTCAGGTAGAGCCGCGCCAGGTCGTACTGGGCATCTGCATTGCCGAAATAGGACGCGGCATAGGAGAACATCTCCCGCGCCCGCTCCCGGTCGACCTTGACCTTCGAATTGGGAATGCCGTTGAGGTAATACCGGCCCAGCGCCACGAACGCGTTGGCCACAATCGTCGCCTGAGGCGCCGACGGGCTATCCTCGGCATGCTGGTTGGCAATGCGGCTGAAATATTCGAACGCCCGCAGGTCGTCCTGGGTGACGCCATCGCCGTTGGCATACATCCGGCCGAGCTTCCACTGGGCCACGGGATGACCGCCTTCGGCGGCGTATTGCAGGGAGGTCAGCGATGGCGCGGTCGCGGCAGCCGCCGCGGTTGCCGGCGGAATCGCCTTTTTCTGGCCCGGAATACCCAAGGCCTGAGCGTTCAATGCCTGGGCAGCGGGCTGGGAAACCACGGGAAGAGCGGCATCTTTGGGATTTACCGGCGCACCATCGAACGCGAATCCGGAGCCTGCCACCGGTGCGGCCCCTAACATCAACGCAAGAATGATACGCCTAGATGTCCGCATAACACTGTTTCTCGTGCGCACCGTCTGGGTGGGAAACAGCGCCACCCATCGCCTGCCCGATCCTTTGGGCGTCCTTCCACAGCGCAGCCGATTTGAAGTTAGTCGCTCGGGACTGCCGTTTGGTCTCATGTTCAGGGGCGTCGGCGCCGGTCAACTTTACGTTAAGACTCGCCGCGGCGGCCTCCTCGCGGTCCAAGCCGCGGACAGAACCTGGAAATTCAGAACCTGGAAATTTCGGCTTCGACATGCCCGCGACCTTCACGACCGCACCTTCCTGCGCAAAATTATCATTTGGGCCGACGACAACGCCGGTGACGGCCATCACCTTTACGCTCTTGAGGTTTTCGGCGATCGTCCGGCCCGAGGCGGTAAGGCAATTCCCGCGCAGGTGGCCATTGTCGAGCAGCGTCTTCATCAGAAGCGATATGCTCCCAATTTCCTGTATGTCTTTGGCAACATCACGGCCGCCCGGCTGCAAACCCGCGGCATACGGAGTCTTTTTGAAGATTTCCCCCGCCAAGATTTCGGCCGCCTCGACCAAATTGAATTTGATGCTGCGTTGATCGGTGGCGATCCCCGACGGGTGCGGTGCAGCATTGCTCGCGTCGCGGGAAGCCGCGACGACGGCGGCATAGGCTTGCGGCGCGCACGAGGGACCCGCCGTCACGTGACAGCTCGGCAGCCTGTTCTTGATGTTGGTCCCTGCGTTCATCGCGAACCTGTTTCCCCAGCCGTCTCGTCTTCGCGAGCGCTGTGGCCATCAGCCTATGAAGGCATGATTTCATGCAGGGGTGTGGCTAAAAAGCGGCGCAGGCAATAGCTGGCTGCTTTGACGGTTAAATGTTCAGGAACTGTTGCGGCCACGCAACAATCGTGGCAAGTGGGCAACGATCGACGGCACAACTCGCACAGGCTGTGGAACAAAATTCGCGCTACCCTTGCTTGGCGCCACCCGGACTGCGTGTTTGCCTGATCGTCACAACCGGCAACCGGTCGATCGCGCGCAGGCCAGGCCGCTTGCGCCATTTGATTTCGGATGGATCGGCCGCCAGCGCCAGGTCGGGCCAGCGCCGCAACAGCGATTTGAGCGCACATCGGCCTTCGATCCGCGCCAGCTGATGGCCGAGGCAAAAATGGATTCCGGTGCCAAACGCGATGTGGCGGTTGGGCCTGCGCTGCAGGTCGAGCCGCTCGGGATGCGGATTGGCCTGCGGGTCCATGTTGGCGGCGGCGAGCATCGCCATGACCTTTTCGCCCTTCCTCACCTGCACGCCGCCGAGATCGACATCCCGGCGCACATAGCGCGGCTTGGTGAATTGCACCGGCGTGATGAAGCGCAGAAATTCCTCGACCGCCAGATCGAGCCGGCTTTCATCCTCACGCAGCCAGTGGCGCTGTCCGGGATTCTTCAGAAGCTCGAACGCCGATCCGCTGATCAGATGCGTCGTGGTCTCGTGGCCGGCGAACAGCAGCAGGAACACCATCGACACGATCTCCTCGCGGCTGATCTTCCCGCCGTCCTTTTCGACGCGCACGATCTCGGCGATCAACCCCTGCCCGCCTTGCCGGCGAACGGTTTCCAGATGCTGCTCGACATAGCGCCGCATGGCAAAAATCTTCGGCATCATGCCGAGAAAGCCGAGCGCACCGGTGAAGCGGGTAAAGCCGCTGGCCCAGGCGGTGAATTTGGCGCGGTCGGCGAGCGGCAGCCCGAGCAGTTCGCAAATCACCGACAGCGGCAGCCGGCGCGCAAAGCGCTCGACGAGATCGGCGGGACTGCCATCGGCGAACAGTTCATCGGCAAGCTGGTCGCCGATCGCCTGGATATGCGGCTCCATGTCGAGCACGGCACGGCGGCGGAACGCTTCGTCGACGATGTCGCGCAGCCGCTTGTGGTCGGGCTCGTCCATCGACAGCATGCTGTTGGCGAGCGTGCGCACGATGCCCGGCATCCACCATTGCAGCCCGGCGACGTTGCCGTCCTCCCGGCGGATGGTGAAGGTCCCGGTATCCTTCAGCACCTGATCGGCGAGCGCTTGCGTGGTCGTGGCCCACACCTTGCCGATGATCGGAAAGCGCACTTCCACCACCGGCCCGATGGTGCGCAGCTTCTCGATCGCAGTGGCGGGATCGCGAAAGAACTCCTGGCTGGTGAAGTCGGCCTGTAAACTCATGCGCGGTTCCTTCGACGAATGCCGGGAGTTCTATATGCGTTCGTGGCGAGAGAATTCCAGATCGGGCAACAGCTATAACTCGTCGTCCCGGCCTTGAGCACAGATGCGCAATTGCGCATCGGAGGACTCATACTCCGCGGCGGGAGTTGTCGCAGTAGGTCTCTAACCCCAGCGTTCCAATTGATGGGCCGCGGCTTATGGGTCCCGGCTCAAGGCCGGGACGACGGCGGTGTTTGTTGTGCGACCATCATCCAAACGTGGCTTCGCATTCCCGCGACGCGATGCGCCCGAGCTTTGCCAGAAATTTCCTTACCCTCGAAAATGAGGGCGCAGGGAAGACCGGGCGCGCGCTGCACCCGCGGTCCCGTGTGCGGTTAGCACAAGAAATGCTGCACACGAGCATACAGGGCAGCGGAGAACACCCGGCCTTCCCTGCGCAATGGCTTTACGGCTTATGCCGTGATCTC
>NZ_JAFCMC010000021.1:0-113018 GCF_018130085.1 Bradyrhizobium sp. AUGA SZCCT0169
GGCCGACGCCCTTCTGACCAGGGCGGGATGGCGATAGATGCGCACTGATTTGGGTCGGCCGACAACAGAAATATTTTCGATTTACAGAAATTTTCTGCTTGACACGATTTCTGAAAATCGGAACTGATTTGCCCGTCGGGTTGTTTTGTCGCACTCAACCGTCATTGCGAGGCTCGTGCCAAGCGGCGCGCCCTCAGATGCGCAATCGCGCATCGGGGAATGACGACGCAAGAGAGATGGCGACCAACACCGCTTACGTCACGCACCGCCCGGGCTGGAGCAGCTTGGCTACATCGGTCAGGACGCTGACCGGCGGCTCGCAGGCGATGGCGATTTTTCTGGGCGGGGGCTTGGTCACCGGCGGTGTCGGGGCCGGGTTGCGCGTTTCGTTGCGCGCCGCTTTGGCGACAGGCATGCGGACCAGCACCGAGGTATCGGCGACGCCGTCGTGCCGCAGCGTAATGGTCTGGGTCTGCCCGGGCGAGGCGGGAACCGACGCGCGATCGGACTTGCCGGCGCGATTGACGCCGGTTTCGGGCGCCGCAGCCGTAACCTGGCGACCGCCGATCAGGTCGTGGGCGAAGGCGAGCTGGACCGCGCCCGCGCCTAGGGTCAGGGCGATCGCGAGCGAACCGAAAATTCCCTTATGAATCTGTGACATGTTGGTGTGTCCCTCGCCCCATGGCGATCATGAACACAACACGAACCAGGCCGTGCGGGTTCGGCGGACAACCGATCACTTAACCGTGTACGAAAATATTTGAAGGCGCCTGGAACGACTCTCCGGCTTGTGAGTCTTTCCAAAAGCCGGTCATTCCCCCTGCCCCATAGACCGGTGATGTGGGGCGCGACCGTGGTGATGCCGGTCGCGCCCCGCTTTTTATTTTGCGCCTGACAACGAATTGTCCGGCTGGCATTCCGTTCCCCCTGATCGTTGCGGCAAACGCTGGCCGATCGATTTCCGCTTTGTACCCGGCCAAGTACTCAGCCAGGTCGGGCGCGGGGCTTGTTCCCCAGGTAACAGCTTTCCGGCTCGGCAGCGGGCATTCTCCAAATCGAGGGACAAGGGGACGCGGTGGTCGCGCCCCACCTCGCAAACAGGAGAACTGCCATGAACGTGCAGATCAACGACGCTTACGCAGCTCGCTTCGAAGACAGTGCGCTCTCGGACAACGAACTCGACATCGTGTCCGGTGGCGAACGCCATCAGGTATCAAAAGCCCAATACGAAATGCTTCTGGCGGTGCGGATGGTCGTCGCCGGGACGTACAAGGGTTGATCGGTGCTCGGAAGGTCGCGTAGGCCGCCACGGCCCGCGCGCGAGGTAATGCCAGGGAAGCCCGCCACTCAACCCGGCGGGTTTTTCGTTGAAAGCCATGCGAACACGGCCTGGTTTCGTCGCAAATGATGCCCCCCGTCGGCAAAGCCGCCTTGCAGCCTGATAAAAAACCTTGGCAAAAGGTGCCGAGCCGGCTGCCCGGTTGCAGATCTCCCCCGACGAAAGCGATCCCAGCGATGACCCCCAATCCCCAGCAGTTTGCGAGCGACAATTATGCCGGCATTTGCCCGGAAGCGTGGGCGGCGATGGCGGAGGCCAATCAGGGGCACGCGACCGCCTATGGCGACGATCCCTGGACCCAGCGCGCTTCTGATGCGTTCCGGGCGTTGTTCGAGAAGCCGGATGCCGAGGTGTTTTTCGCCTTCAACGGCACCGCCGCCAATTCGCTGGCACTGGCGTCGCTGTGCCAGTCCTATCACAGCGTGATCTGCTCTTCGTCGGCGCATGTGGAGACCGACGAATGCGGCGCGCCGGAATTCTTCTCCAACGGCTCAAAACTTCTGATCGCGGCGAGCGAGGACGGCAAGCTGACGCCGGAGCAGGTGGTCGCCCTCGCCACCGGTCGATCCGACATTCATTTCCCAAAACCGCGCGTGGTCACGATCACGCAGCCGACCGAGACCGGCCAGGTGTATTCGCTGGCTGAAATCCGTGCGCTGTCAGCGACCTGCCGCGAAATCGGCCTGCGGCTGCACATGGACGGCGCCCGCTTTGCCAACGCCTGTGCGTCGCTGAATTGTTCGCCGGCGGAGATGACCTGGAAGGCCGGAGTCGATTTGCTGTGTTTCGGCGGCACCAAGAACGGCATGGCGGTCGGCGAAGCGATCCTGTTTTTCGATCCGCGTCTCGCCGAGGATTTTGACTATCGCTGCAAGCAGGCGGGGCAGCTTGCCTCGAAGATGCGCTTCCTTGCAGCCCCCTGGGTCGGCATGCTGCAGGATGGCGCGTGGCTGCGCAATGCGCAGCATGCCAACGCCGGCGCCGCCCGGCTCGCTGCCGCGGTCGCCGACCTGCCGGATTTCAAGCCGATGTTTCCGGTGGAGGCCAATGCGGTGTTCCTGCGCGCCTCCGCCGACCGGCTGGAAGCGCTGCGCCAGCGCGGCTGGCAATTTTATACTTTCATCGGCGGCGGCGCGCGTTTCATGTTCGCCTGGGACGCCGATCCGGACAGGGTCGATACGCTGGCGCGGGATATCAGGGAGGTGTGTGGGGCGCGCAAGTGAGTGGCGCAGCTCAACTCTATCCTCCGTCGTCCCCGGCGAAGGCCGGGACCCATAACCAACCACCGGCGGCAATTGTTTGCGCGCTGGTCGTTATCTTTCTTTCCAACAATTCCGGCCGCGGCGTATGGGTCCCGGCCTTCGCCGGGACGACGAAAGAAAGCCGGAGCGACGACAAAGAAAAACGGCGCGCTGTGAAGCGCGCCGTTAAGCGATAGCCTTACGAACTAACCCGTCGCCGCCCGTGGGGCGCGATTGCGGGAGTTACGCTGGAAGAACAGCGCCTGGCTCGCCACCGCCGAGACCATCGCGGGCTGGAACGGTTTGGAGATCAGGAACGCCGGCTCCGGACGCTCGCCGGTGAGGAAGCGCTCGGGGTAGGCGGTGATGAACACCACGGGGACCTCGAACACCTTCAACAGCTCGTTGACCGCATCGAGGCCGGACGAGCCGTCGGCGAGCTGGATGTCGGCGAGGATCAGGCCCGGCTTCTTGTTCTTGGCGAGCGCGACCGCATCGGCATGGGTGCGGGCGACGCCAATGACGTTGTGACCGAGGTTCTTCACGAGGCTTTCGAGGTCCATCGCGATGAAGGTCTCGTCCTCGATGATGAGAACGTCGGTGGCGATTTCCGCCGCCATCTCGCGGCCGGCAGCGTCCGCAAGCTTGCGGGTCTCGGCGATGTCGGTGCCGAGGATGAACGAGACTTCTTCTTCGGAAAAACCCTCCAGCGACAGCAGGAGGAAGGCCTGGCGCGGCAACGGCGTGATGTTCGAGAGCCGGCGCTCCGACGGCAGGGCCAGCGTCGCAACATCCGGGTTCTCGTTGACCGAGACTGAATTCCAGATCTGCGTGAACAGCCGGAACAGTCCGGCGCGCGGACCGTGCTTTTCGTCGAGCAGCGAGCCATCCTGCAGCAGGGCCTCCAGCATGGCCCCGACATAAGCGTCACCTGACGACTGGTTTCCGGTCAGCGCGCGGGCGTAGCGCCGCAACAGCGGCAAATGTTCAGCAACGAGCTGTGATCGGGACATCCCCACTCCATCCTTGTCTGAGGCCCGTGCGGGCCACATCTGGGTCGAACCTGAACGCCTGGTCCGGCGTAGCCTATCCTGAAACGGGGCGACCCGGTTCCCCTGTCATCCCCGAATACGCCTGAGCGGCGAAAAAGTTCCTTCAAACAGTTCCCCAATTTCGGAACTTTTCGGGACCCATCGCATTAGGATTTGACCAAGAGCGCGGGCGGCCAAGGCCTAATTTCGAGGAAAAGTCTTGAAATACAAGGTACTTAACACTCGGGGAAGCGTGGATGACATCATGAAAGAAGCAAAGAAGCAGGGCGGTCTCAATGCAGAGATCCAGTCTAGAATCGGCCACCAGCTGCGCGCCATGTATGACGACGTGGTGCGGCAAGGGGTGCCAGACCGCTTTGCGGAGCTGATCCGGAAGCTCGACGGGCCCGAAGCGGCGGTGGCTCAAACGGCCCAACCGGACCAAGCTGCAAAAACTGACGGGAGGGACTAATGCCTCTCACAGATTCACTTCGCGACGACATCCTGGCGTCGGTACCGTCCTTGCGCGCGTTCGCGATCTCGCTCAGCGGCAATGGCGACCGTGCGGACGATCTGGTGCAGGAAACGTTGCTGCGCGCGATCGCCAACATCGACTCGTTCCAGCCCGGTTCGAACCTGCCGGCCTGGCTGTTCACGATCCTGCGCAACCTGTTCCGCTCCGACTATCGCAAGCGGCGGCGCGAGGTCGAGGACGCCGAGGGCAATTACGCCAAGACGCTGAAGACCCAGCCGGCGCAGAACGCGCATCTGGAGTTCGAGGAGTTTCGCGTCGCGCTCGACAAGCTGCCGCAGGACCAGCGCGAAGCCTTGATCCTGGTCGGCGCCTCCGGCTTCTCCTATGAGGACGCTGCCGCCATCTGCGGCTGCGCGGTCGGCACCATCAAGAGCCGCGTCAACCGCGCGCGCTCGAAGCTTTCCGCCCTGCTCTATGTCGACGGCGCCGAGGATTTCGGCCCCGACAACACGGTGCGCGCGGTGATCGGCGGCAACAACTGACATGCACCGGTTCGCATGACGAAAAGGCGGCCCGACCGGGCCGCTTTTTTGTTGTCGGGAAGTTCTGGGTTTCTAGTTCAGGCCGCCGAAGGCGTAGATCAGCACGAGAATTGGCAGGGGTATGCCGAGCATCCATAACAGCAGATAGCGTCCCATGGTGCGTCTCCGTCCGTCATCTGATTGATACGGATAAAATTCTCGAACGAGTAATTTGGTTCCGGAATCGTAGGGTGGGCAAAGGCGCACTTGCGCCGTGCCCACCATCGATCGAATCATTGTTTGAATGGCGGGCACGCTTGCGCTTTGCCCACCCTACGACGTCGCTACTTCACCGGCCGCACCGGGGCGGAGAGCTGTTCGGTGCGGTCGCGTTCGGTCATGTCGACGACGGTGACCATGGGCGCGGTCAGCTCATAGACGTAGCTGACGTCGGTGAAGAAGCGCTTGGCGGTGCCGCCGAGCGCTTCCGGCGCCACGCGGTCAAGCAGGATCAGGCCGAAATCACTGTCCTCGCGCCGCGTCGCCGCTGACGTGTTGAACTCCTCCCAGCGGAAATGGAAAACCGTATCCGGCTCCTCGCCCGATATTTCCCAGTTCGCAACGATATGCGGATGCTTGCCGACCAGCGACAGGCCCTCGTCGGAATGCGACGCCAGTTCGAAGAACAACAGCGACAGCGATTGCGCGGCGCGCGCGCTCACCGCGATGTCAGGACCGTTGACCGCGATGCGATCAGCATGCGGTATCGCGCGCGCCTCGAACAGCCCCTTCAGCTTGACGCCCTGCCACTGGCTCTCGCTCAGCAGCGTGACCACGTTCGACATCGCGTGAATGCGGCCGATCAAAAGCTCGCGCGAGACATCGATGTCGGAGCCGTGGCGCAGCGTTCGCGTCACGATCGACTGGATCACCGCGAGGATGTTCTTGACCCGGTGGTTAAGCTCGTCGATCACGGCCGTCAGCCGCCGCTCGAAGCCGATCCGCACCTGGATCTCGCGGCTGAGCCTTAAGTTGTTGTAGGCGACATAGCCGAACAGGCCGCAGACGATGCCGGTCAGCGCCAGCCCGATCGCCGCCACGATCGCCGCCGTCTGCTGCGCCCGCACGGCCACGTTGGACTTGGCGTAATAGCCGAGCGACCAGTCGCGGCCGCCGAAGGTCACGGTGCGAACCATCGACGGCGCCGGGCCCTCCGGCTTGACCGGTTGCAAGGTGACGACACCCTGGTCGTTGGCGACGAATTCGTCATTGACGTCAGTCGGGTCCTTCAGCACCACCGCAAACAGCGACTGGTCGTCATTGGTCAGCATCAGCGTCGCCAGTTCGTAGGAAAAGGTGACGAAGCCAGCGGCCTCGCTGGAGCCTTCCTGATAGACCGGCGCGGCGAGCACGATTCCGACCGGACCATCCTTGCGCAACAGCGGGATCGGGTCCGACGCGACAGGCTTGCCGCCCTCCATCACCTGCGTCAGCACCGGCCCGATGATCGAGTGGCGGTCGTAAGCGCGGCCTGGAAAGCTCAGCGTATCCGCGCTGCGCGGCTCGAGGTCCATCAGCACGTTGATCGGCTTGTCGATCGCCTTCATGTCCAGCGGCTGGTCGTCGAAATCGCGAATCGTCGGATCGGTGAATCCCGAGCTCTTCAGCACCGCGCGCGCCGCTTCCAGTTCGTCCGGCTTGAGTCGCGCGATCCAGTTGGCGACCACGAAATCGGTCTTGAAGGCGTAGATCGACGCGCGCAGCGGCTGCAGCATGTTGGCCTTGAGCACCGACGGCGCGCGAAACAGGCCGGAGGCGACGCGCGCCAGCAGCTCGCGCTCGGTCAGCCGGTCCTGCACCAGACTGGCGTGGACGTCGATGGCGCGCGCCAGCGCGATGCCGTCAAGGGTCACTTCCTGTTCATGGACGCGATAGGCCGCAAGACCGGAGAGCAGAACTCCGATCAGCGCGATGAAGCCGATAATGAAACCCAGCCGGACCACTCGCTTACTCGGGAATAAAGTGTTGGCGCAGAGAAGAAAACATTCGAGGTCTGCCGGGACGGCAACAAATGTAAACCGGACGACGGCCGATCGCGGGCGAATATGAATGAGCGATCATCAGCACGCAACTAACGGGTTGGCAGCGGGCAACAAGTGGCCGCCGCTAACGCTGATTTCGCGGGGCCAGAAGATGCTAATGAAGCCGGACCCGTTTGGTTCCAGGCATCCCGGCAATATCTTGCGAAGCGATATCCTGTCAGCCTCGCGCCCCGGGATGGCGGATTTAAGAAGGCGCGCCGGCGCAGGGCGGTGGGCCGCGGCCGTTAACCACATCCGGCGGCGTTAACCAGCCTCTATCCAGCCTTGCTCTACCCAACCTTGGCCTTCGGCGCCGGGCGCAGGCCGCCCTTGGTCTCGATGAAGCCGATGATGCGCTCGAGCCCCTCGCTCTTCTTCAGATTGGTCATCACGAAGGGGCGCTCGCCCCGCATCCTCTTGGCGTCGGTATCCATCTTTTCCAGCGACGCGCCGACATGCGGCGCGAGGTCGATCTTGTTGATGACCAAAAGGTCCGAGCGGGTGATGCCCGGCCCGCCCTTGGACGGGATCTTGTCGCCGGCGGCGACGTCGATCACGTAGATCGTGAGATCGGCGAGTTCGGGCGAGAAGGTGGCGGCCAGATTGTCGCCGCCCGACTCGATCAGCACCAGATCGAGATTGGGGAATTTGGCGCGCATGTCGGCGACGGCAGCGAGATTCATCGAGGCGTCCTCGCGGATCGCGGTATGCGGACAACCGCCGGTCTCGACGCCGGCGATGCGGTCCGCCGTCAGCGAGCCCGAGCGCACCAGGAACTCGGCGTCCCATTTGGTGTAGATGTCGTTGGTGATCGCGGCGATGTCGTAACGCTCGCGCATCGATTTGCAGAGCAGGTCCATCAGCGCGGTCTTGCCGGAGCCGACGGGACCGCCGACGCCGACACGCAGGGGGCCGTGAGATTTGGACATTTAAAACATTCCCTCGATTGTCGTCCCGGCGAACGCCGGGACCCATACCGCGTGATCTTTCAGTCGGGCACGATGGCCGACGCTCTTCCGCAACACCATCGCCGGTGGCTATGGGTCCCCCCGATGCGCAATTGCGCATCTGAGTTCGCCGGGACGACGTGTGGAGGGAGAAGTGCCCTGCACATCATGACCGGAACAGCCTCGTATACTGCGTCTCATGCCGAAGACTGGCGAGATCGGCGCGAAACGTTGCGCTGCCGAGATCGTCGAGCGAGGCCTGCAGCGCGCGCTGCGCGGTGGCGACCACCACCGGCTCCAGTGCGGCCAGGATGCGCTGGCTGTCGGTCTGCCCCAATGGCACCAGTCGCGCGCCTGCGGAAATCCAGTTCGAGACCACCGCATGCAGGAACGCATGCATCGCCGGCGCCAGCGGAATTTTGTGCGCGGCGCTGACGAGGCCGACCGCGACGGGATAGATGGTGACGCCGCCGCAAGCTGAAACCAGCTCGTCGAGGCCGTCGCAGGTCCAGGCCGCGCGCGCGATGTCGATGAAGGCGCGGCCCTGGGTCGAGGTTTCGAGCTGGCGCTCGCGCGACGGCACGAAGGCCGCGGCAAGCTCCGTGATCTCGCGCAGCACGGCTCTGTCGTTTGCAGTCGCCGCCCGGTGCGCCTGCGCCAGAAACACGCCGTCGCAAAAGCCCGAGCCGTCGGCCAGCATCGCCGTCAACCACGCGCGCAACGAGGCGGCATCGGTGATGTCACCGGCCTCCACCGCCCATTCGATGCCACTGGAATAGGAGAACGCGCCCACCGGAAAGGCCGGCGACAGCCACGTCATCAGCCGGTACAGCGCCGCTCCCTCGTCTGCCGTCATCCCGTCAGCCGGGACGGGCTCACTTGTGGTCATGAGCATGGGAATGATCGTGGTGGTGATGATCGTGGTCGCAATGCTCGTCATGATGATGGTGGTGGTCGTGATCGTGTGAATGACCGTGCGAGGAATGGTCGTGGCCGGTATGCCCATGCGCGGCTTCCGGTGCATGGGCATGGCCGGCATAGGCGCCGCCTTCGGGATCGAACGGCGCCTCGATCTCGATGATGCGCGCGCCCAGCCCCTTCACCATCGCCTCGATGACATGATCCCTGCGGATGCGCAGGCCCTTCGGCATGATCTGGGTCGGCAGATGGCGGTTGCCGAGATGCCAGGCGACGCGGACGAGATGCAGCGGATCCGTGCCGCGGATCTCGATCAGCGGCTCGGGGGCAGCGACCACCTCGATCAGGCGGCCGTCTTCCAGCACCAGCGCGTCGCCGCCGCGAAGCGCGATGGCGTTTTCCAGGTCGAGCAGGAATTCGAGCCCGCGAGTGCCCGTCATCGCCATGCGCCGCCGGTGCCGATCGTCGAAATCGAGCACCACGGTATCGGCGGCGGCTTCCGTCCAGCGATGCTGGCCCTGAACGCGTGTTGCGCGGATCATCTGAGTTACAGTTTCTCCACCTTGCCGTCGCTGATGATCTCGATCACGGTCGGTGCCGTCTTCATCTGCGACGAATATTCCCGCCACACCTTCATGTGCGGCGCCTTGCCGTGCGCATTGAGGTCGTCGCGGGTCTCCCAGCGCTCCACCACCACATACAGATTGGGATTGTTGACGCTGACATGGCCTTCATAGGAGAGGCAGCCCTTCTCCTTGAGCGTCTCGGCGGTGCAGGCCTTGTGCCCCTTGATGAAGTCGTCCTTGCTTTCCGGCTTCATCGGCGTGGTGGCGATGACGTAGATCATGGATTTTCTCCCTTTGCGTTTCTTGATTAGCGGGTTTCGACTTTTTCGGGGGTGATGTATTCGATCTTCGGCGGCGCGCTCATGCATTTGACCGCGACGCGGCCGAAGGTTTTCATGTGCTCGGCGGTGCGGTGCGGTCCCAGCGCCTCCATGTTCTCCCACTGCTCGACGAACACCATCTTGGAATGGTCGGTGACGCTTTCATGCAGATCATAGGCGATGTTGCCCGGCTCTTTCCGGGTTTCCATGATGCAGGCGGTGGCCGCCGCGATGAAATCGGCGCGCGTTTCAGGCTTGATGGTCAGCGTGGCAACGACGTAAATCACGAAGAATCCTCCCGGATTTTTGTTCTGGCTAAGACTGCCTGGGAGAAACCCTAGTACATGAAATAGCGCTGCGCCATGGGCAGTACCTCGGCCGGCGCGCAGGTCAGAAGCTCGCCGTCTGCGCGTACCTCATAGGTCTCGGCATCGACCTCGATCTTGGGCGTGGCGCCGTTATGGATCATGCTCTTCTTGGAGATGCCGTCCCGGGTATTTTTCACCGGATAGAGCTTTTTGGCGATGCCGAGCTTGCGCGCCAGCCCGCCTGTGATCGCGGCCCTGGAGGTGAACACCACGGATGAAGCGGTCAGCGCCTTGCCGTATGCCGCGAACATCGGCCGGTAATGCACGGGCTGCGGCGTCGGGATCGACGCGTTGGGATCGCCCATCGGAGCTGCCACGATCGAGCCGCCCTTGATGATGCAATCCGGCTTGACGCCAAAGAACGCCGGCGACCACAGCACGAGGTCGGCCATCTTGCCCTTCTCCACCGAGCCGATCAGCTTCGACACGCCATGCGCGATCGCGGGATTGATGGTGTATTTGGCGATGTAGCGCTTGACGCGGAAATTGTCGTTGTTGCCCTTGTCCTCGGGCAGCGAGCCGCGCTGCTTCTTCATCTTGTCCGCAGTCTGCCAGGTGCGGATGATGACCTCGCCGAGCCGGCCCATGGCCTGCGAGTCCGACGACATCATCGAGAGCGCGCCGAGATCGTGCAGAATGTCTTCCGCCGCGATGGTTTCTTTCCGGATGCGGCTTTCGGCGAACGCGAGATCTTCCGCGATCGACGGGTCGAGATGGTGGCACACCATCAGCATGTCGAGATGCTCGTCGATGGTATTGCGCGTGAACGGCCGCGTCGGGTTGGTCGAGGACGGCAGCACGTTCTTCAGGCCGGCAATTTTTATGATATCCGGCGCGTGGCCGCCGCCGGCGCCTTCGGTGTGGAAGGCGTGGATGGTGCGGCCCTTGAAGGCCTTCACTGTGTCTTCGACAAAGCCGGACTCGTTCAGCGTGTCGGAATGCAGCATCACCTGGACGTCGTAATCGTCGGCCACCGACAGGCAGTTGTCGATCGCCGCCGGCGTGGTGCCCCAATCCTCGTGCAGCTTGAGCGCACAGGCGCCGCCCTTGATCATCTCCACCAGCGCCGCCGGGCGCGCCGCGTTGCCCTTGCCGGAAATGCCGAGATTGACCGGAAATGCGTCGAACGACTGGATCATCCGCCCCATGTGCCAGGGGCCGGGCGTACAGGTGGTGGCAAAGGTGCCGTGCGACGGGCCCGTGCCGCCGCCCAGCATCGAGGTGACGCCACTCATCAGCGCGTGTTCGATCTGCTGCGGGCAGATGAAATGGATGTGGCTGTCGAAACCGCCGGCGGTGAGGATTTTTCCCTCGCCTGCGATGATGTCGGTGCCGGGCCCGATCACGATGGTCACACCCGGCTGGATGTCGGGATTGCCGGCCTTGCCGATCGCCGAGATCATACCCTCCTTGATCGCGACGTCGGCTTTCACGATGCCCCAGTGGTCGACGATCAGCGCGTTGGTGATGACGGTGTCCGCCGCGCCCTGCCGGTTGGTGACCTGCGACTGCCCCATGCCGTCGCGGATCACCTTGCCGCCGCCGAATTTCACCTCTTCGCCATAGATGGTGAAATCCTTTTCCACCTCGATGATGAGATCGGTATCGGCCAGCCGCACCCGGTCGCCGGTGGTGGGCCCGAACATGTCGGCATAGACGGAACGTTTGATTTTTACGGACATGAGTTCCTCAAGTTGACGGCGAATATCCGTCGAATTCCCAATGGAAAAGACGGGAAAGCTTTAGAGCAATTTCGTGCCAATCTATTCCTTCGCAAGCCTGAACTCGACTTTCCACAAAAGCAACGAGCGCATGACGATCATATATTTTAGTAAAGACCGTATGCTCGCCCGATCGCACGCCGTCCCCTAGTTCATGCTCATGAAACCAAATGGGCGAACAATAAAGAAGCTGAAAAATTTCGGCTCCATCACTATCGGCCGGTCCTATGTCCAAGGTAAGCCAAAGACCAAAATTCTGCTCATCATCAGGTGTGAACTGTTCCAAGGACGGATAGTCGTTAGGCACCAACGATTTTAGCGTTGCCCGCATTGTCGGCTCACAGCTTGCCCTGTACCTCGCCGCGAAAGCCGTAGACCACACGCTTGCCCGCAAGCGCGACGAGCTGCACGTCGCGGGTCTGGCCGGGTTCGAAGCGGACCGCCGTGCCGGCGGCGATGTCGAGACGCATGCCGCGGGCTTTTTTGCGGTCGAACTTCAGCGCCGGATTGGTTTCGAAGAAATGGTAGTGCGAGCCGACCTGGATCGGCCGGTCGCCGGTATTGGCGACCGTCAGCGTCACGGTCTTGCGGCCGGCATTGAGTTCGATCTCGCCGTCCTGGATGAAGCGTTCACCGGGGATCATCTTCGTTTACCTCACAACACTTTGTTACGTCATGGCCGGGCATAGCCGTCTGAAGGACGGCGTCGCTTCCGCTCGCCTATGTCCCGGCCATCCACGTCTTACTTGCGGTTCGAAAGACGTGGATGCCCGGGACAAGCCCGGGCATGACGAGATAGCGGATGCTTGTCATCGTATCGGCTCATGCACGGTGACGAGTTTGGTGCCGTCCGGAAACGTCGCCTCGACCTGGATGTCGTGGATCATCTCGGGAATCCCATCCATGCACTGCGCCCGCGTAATCACCTGCGCGCCGGCCTGCATCAGATCGGCCACCGTACGGCCGTCGCGCGCGCCCTCGACGATGAAATCGGAAATGATCGCGATCGCTTCGGGGTGGTTGAGCTTGACGCCGCGCTCCAGCCTGCGGCGCGCCACCATCGCGGCCATCGAGATCAGGAGCTTGTCTTTTTCGCGGGGGGAGAGATTCATGCGGGCACTCGAGTAATGGATCGATCTTAGTTGAGCCAGAGACGTTAATTAAGCCAGAGTCTTGGCAGCGGCACGCCGGAGGCGCGGCCGAGCACGGTCATCATGTCGGCGCGGAGCCGCGCCGCATCTTGGGCACAGAAGCGCGCCATTGCAAATCCATTCCACGCGGAGATTCCGACCTCGCCGCCGAACGTGTCAGCAGCTTCGCGGATCCGCTCCACTACGGCTTCATCGCCGGGCACGATCAGCGCGGTGCCGATGGCAACGCCGCCTTTGGCGATGGCGGGTTGCGCGAGCTTTGCGCCGATATCGCCGGCGAGCTGGATGGTTTCGGCAAACACCAGCCGGCCACCGCGGCGCAGCCGCCAGCGATCGACGAACTCGCCATGCAGCATCCGCTCGCCCATCGCGGCGCGGCCGAACACCACGATTTCGCACAGCAAAAGCGAGGCGTCATCCGCCAGGTCGATATCGATGCGCCGCAAGATCCGCGCACGGTCGAACAGGATGGTCTCCTGTGGCAACCAGGAAAGGTGCGCCCCCGCCTCGGCCCTGAGCGCAATGTTGAGCTGGGCCGCAGGTCCCGGCGCGCGATAGACCTTCTCGGCCGCCGCGGTCGTCAGCGTCAGCCGCGCGCCCTCACCGGCCGCAATGTCGATGTCGAAACGGTCGTCGCCGGCGATGCCGCCGGCCGTGTTGACGAACACGCCGGACAGGCCGTCGTCTTCGGGCGAGGGAAACCGCACGCGCAGCGAGCCGGATTCATGCAAAGTCCCGCGGCGGGTGACACCATCCTGCAGCCGCACGTCGAACTTGACCGCGCCCCGGGCCCGGTTGTCAGCGAAAGTCGATGAAGCTGCGCCCGTCGATTCGGTCCGCATCCGTTCCCCAAAACCGGCCGCCGCGGCTCAATCCGTTTTAAAGTTACAGCGCCATCTGGCGGCTGATCTCGGCGGGATCCATCGCGCTCCGCTCGCACGCATATTTCACCGCGCCCCGGTCCATGACCGCGAAATTGTCGCCGAGCTCGCAGGCAAAGTCGAGATATTGTTCGACCAGCACGATCGCCATGGTGCCGAGGCTGCGCAGATAGGAGATGGCGCGGCCGATATCCTTGATGATCGAGGGCTGGATCCCCTCGGTCGGCTCGTCGAGCAGCAGCAGTTTCGGCCGCATCACCAGCGCCCGGCCAATCGCGAGCTGCTGCTGCTGGCCGCCGGAGAGGTCGCCGCCGCGCCGGCCGAGCATCGAGTTCAGAACCGGAAACAGCGAGAACACGTCGTCGGGAATATTGCGGTCGTCACGCTTCAGCGGGCCAAAGCCGGTCTTGAGATTTTCCTCCACCGTCAGCAGCGGAAAAATCTCGCGGCCCTGCGGCACGAAGCCGATGCCTTTTCGGGCCCGCTCATACGGCTTGAGGCCGGTGATATCGTCGCCGTTGAGCGTGATCGAACCCGAGGCAATCGGATATTGGCCAACCATCGCGCGCAGCAGCGAGGTCTTGCCGACGCCGTTGCGGCCGAGCACGCAGGTCACCTTGCCGGGCTCGGCCTTGATCGAGACGCCGCGCAGCGCCTGCGCCGCGCCGTAATAGAGGCTGATGTTGTCAACGTTTAACATGCGATGCCCTTTTCGGGCGAATGGCGCGTAGCGAATGGCGAATAGTAAAAAGAACCCATTCGCTATTCGCCATTCGCTACTCGCCCTCTACCTTCCCAGATACACTTCGACCACGCGATCATTGCGCGAAACCTGGTCGATGGTTCCCTCCGCCAACACGGTGCCTTCGTGCAGGCAGGTCACCTTGACGCCGAGTTCGCGTACGAAGGTCATGTCGTGCTCGACCACCATGATGGTCTTGTCCTTGTTGATTTCCTTGAGCAGCTCGGCGGTCTGATGGGTCTCGACGTCGGTCATGCCGGCAACGGGCTCGTCGACCAGCAGCAGTTTCGGATCCTGCGCCAGCAGCATGCCGATCTCGAGCCATTGTTTCTGGCCGTGCGACAGGCTCCCGGCGAGCTTGGTCCGCGAATCCTTCAAGCGGATGGTTTCCAGCACGCGCTCGATGCGCTCGGCGTCGGGCTTGCTGCCGCGCCAGAACAGCGTGCCCTTGACGCTGTGATCGACATTGAGCGCCAGCAACAGATTGTCCTCGATGGTCTGGCTCTCGAACACCGTCGGCTTCTGGAATTTGCGGCCGATGCCGAGTTCGGCGATGCGGGTTTCATCGAGGCGCGTCAGGTCGGTGACGCCGTCGAACAGCACCACCCCCTCGTCCGGCTTGGTCTTGCCGGTGATGATGTCCATCATCGTGGTCTTGCCGGCGCCGTTGGGGCCGATGATGGCGCGCATCTCGCCCGGCTCCAGCGTCAGCGACAGATTGTTGATGGCGTGGAAGCCGTCGAACGAGACGTGCACGCCGTCGAGATAGAGCAGCGCGGACGTCGTCCTGGTATTCATCGCGTTCATGCGCTCACTCCGCCGGCTTCGGTGCGCTGATGCCGTCTTCGCGCGCGGCACTTTCGGCGTTGAGGCGCCTTGCGCTCCACGGCTCATACCAGGCATTGAAGGTGCCGATGATGCCCTTCGGCAGCAACAACGTCACCAGGATGAACAGCGCGCCCAGCATGAACAGCCAATACGGCGCCAGCGGACCCGAGGTGAACACGGTTTTCGCGTAATTGACCACGATGGCGCCGAGCGCAGCCCCGATCAGCGTGCCGCGGCCGCCGACCGCCACCCAGATCACCGCCTCGATCGAATTGCCCGGCGCGAATTCGCCGGGGTTGATGATGCCGACCTGCGGCACATACAGCGCGCCGGCGACGCCGGCCATGCAGGCCGACAGCGTGAACACGAACAGCTTGTAGGATTCGACGCGGTAGCCCAGAAATCGCGTGCGCGACTCGGCGTCGCGGATCGCGATCAGCACCTTGCCGAGTTTCGACGTCACCACCGCGCGGCAGATCAGGAAAGCGATGATGAGCGCCAGGCAGCTCAGGATGAACAAAGCGGCGCGGGTGCCGTCGGCCTGGACGTTGAAGCCCAGAATGTCCTTGAAGTCGGTCAGGCCGTTATTGCCGCCGAAGCCGAAATCGTTGCGGAAGAACGCCAGCAGCAGCGCGTAGGTCATCGCCTGCGTGATGATCGACAGATAGACGCCGGTGACGCGGGAGCGGAACGCCAGCCAGCCGAAGCAGAAGGCGAGCAGGCCCGGCACGACCAAGACCATCAGCGCCGCGAACCAGAACATATCAAAACCGTACCAGTACCAAGGCAGCGACGGATAGTTCAGGAACACCATGAAGTCGGGCAGGACCGGATTGCCGTAGACGCCGCGGCTGCCGATCTGTCGCATCAGGTACATGCCCATCGCGTAACCGCCGAGCGCGAAGAACGCGCCATGGCCGAGCGAGAGAATGCCGCAATAGCCCCAGATCAGATCGATCGAGAGCGCCAGAATGGCGTAGCAGACATATTTGCCGAACAGGGCGACCAGATAGGTCGGCACCTGGAACATCGATCCAGCGGGCAGAAGCAGGTTCGACAGCGGGATCAGCACGCCGAGACCGGCGACGATCAAGAGGAAGACGGTCGCGCTGCGATCCAGCGAGCGGGTGAGGACATGCGGCGTCATAGGTGGTCACCTCTCCCGCTTGCGGGGGAGCATAGGTCGCCTACGGCGACCGTTCTTAGCCGAGAACGCCGAAGCGAAGCTTCGGCTATGGCGCTCGTCAGAGCGCGGCGGGTGGGGGTGTCTCCACTAGGCGACGGCGCTCGTGGAGAGACCCCCACCCCAGCCCTCCCCCGCAAGCGGGAGAGGGAGTCAGAGCGCAGCGCGGTGAAGCATCCCATTGCAACATGCGGCGTCATGCTTCGATCGCCCGTCCCTTGAGCGCGAACAGGCCGCGCGGCCGCTTCTGGATGAACAGGATGATCAGCACCAGGATCGCGATCTTGCCGAGCACGGCCCCCGCCACCGGCTCCAGGAACTTGTTGGCGATGCCGAGCGTGAAGGCCCCCACCAGCGTGCCCCAGAGATTGCCGACGCCGCCGAACACCACCACCATGAAGCTGTCGATGATGTAGCTCTGGCCGAGGTTGGGGCTGACATTGTCGATCTGCGACAGCGCCACGCCGGCGATCCCGGCGATGCCGGAGCCGAGGCCGAAGGTAAGCGCGTCGACGCGCGAGGTGGCGATGCCCATCGACGCCGCCATGCGGCGGTTCTGCGTCACCGCGCGCATCTCGAGCCCGAGCGCCGTGTAGCGCAGCATCGCGAGCAGGATGGCGAACACCGCCAGCGTGAAACAGAGGATCCAGAGCCGGTTGTAGGTGATGGTGATCTGGCCGAGTTCGAACGCGCCGCTCATCCAGGAGGGATTGCCGACTTCGCGGTTGGTGGGGCCGAACGCGGTGCGCACCGCCTGCTGCAGCACCAGCGAGAGACCCCAGGTCGCGAGCAGGGTTTCCAGCGGGCGGCCGTAGAGGAAGCGGATGATGCTGCGCTCGATCAGGACGCCGATCGCGCCCGCAACAAGGAAGGCCGATGGCACCGCGATGAGCAGCGAATAGTCGAACAGGCCGGGATAGCTGGTGCGGATGACCTCCTGCACCACGAAGGTGGTGTAGGCGCCCAGCATCACCATTTCGCCGTGGGCCATGTTGATGACGCCCATCACGCCGAAGGTGATCGCCAGCCCGATCGCCGCCAGCAGCAGCACCGAGCCGAGCGACAGGCCGTACCAGGCGTTCTGCACCATCGACCACATTGCAAGATTGCTTTGGATCGCGGAGATCGCGCTGCTAGCAGCCTGCGCCACCGGCGGCGACGCATCGCTGCCGAGGCCCGTCAACAGCGCGAGCGCTTCCTGATCGCCGCGCGCCTTGATGATGGCGATGGACTCCAGCTTCTCTGCGTCTGACGCATCCGCCTTGTAGAGCAGGATGGCGGCGCGGGCCTCGGCAAAGGCCGCCTTCACCGCCTTGTTGGTCTCCTTCGCCAGCGCGCCGTCGATGACCAAAAGCGCGGCTTCGTCATGGCTCTTGAAGACCGATTGCGCGGCCGTCAGCCGCTTGGCCGGATCCGGCGACAGCAGCGTCAGACCGCCGAGGGCGGCCTCCACGGTGCGGCGCAGGCGGTTGTTGAGGCGGACGGCAGCGGCACCCGCGGGCAGGCTGGCCACCGCGGCCCCGGTTGCCGCATCGATGATCTTGCCGTCGGCCCCCGTGACGAAAACTTTCTTGGATTCCGGATCGGCCGACAGCCGGCCGTCCTGCAGCGCGCTGATGATCGGAAAGGCCAGCGGATTGCCCGAGGTCGCGACCGCGCCGATCGCCTCGTCGGTGTCGGAGAACTCGTCATTGGCGAATTTAGCGACCGCATCCTCGAACGGTCCCGCCAGCGCCGGCACAGCGAACGCTGCGATCAGGAAAAATGACAGAACAATAGCGCGAAGACGGTCAAAGAAATTGGCAGGCACGTTACAACCCCGGCAGGAGTAAGTGGAAGGCGGCGACATCGCCGCCTTCCGGGTCTACTTTTTCTCTTGGAAGTTTCTTGTTGCAGTCAGACCATGATCCTTCGGACCAGATCCTTCGGATCAAATCGGGATCAGGAGCCCTGACCGCCGCACTTGTTGGTCTTGGTGTTGTAGTTGCCGCACTTCTTGCCAACCCAGTCGCCGATCAGGTCCTTGGAGCCATCGAGCTCCTTCGACCATGCATCGCCGGCCACCAGGCCCGGGGTCTTCCACACCACGTCGAACTGGCCATTGGCTTTGATTTCGCCAATGAACACCGGCTTGGTGATGTGATGGTTCGGAAGCATCTTCGAGGTGCCGCCGGTCAGGTTCTTGGCTTCGATGCCGGGCAGCGCGTCGATCACCTTGTCCGGATCGGTCGACTTCACCTTCTCGACCGCCTTGACCCACATCTCGAAACCGATGACGTGTGCCTCCATCGGGTCGTTGGTCACGCGCTTCGGGTTCTTGGTGTAGGCCTGCCAGGCCTTGATGAACTTCTCGTTGGCCGGATCCTTGATCGACTGGAAGTAGTTCCAGGCGGCCAGATGACCGAGCAGCGGCTTGGTGTCGATGCCGGCGAGCTCTTCTTCGCCGACCGAGAACGCGACAACCGGAATGTCGGTCGCCTTGATGCCCTGGTTGCCGAGCTCCTTGTAGAAGGGAACGTTGGCGTCGCCGTTGATGGTGGAGACGACGGCGGTCTTCTTGCCGGCCGAACCGAACTTCTTGATGTCGGCCACGATCGTCTGCCAGTCACTGTGACCGAACGGCGTGTAGTTGATCATGATGTCTTCCTGCTTGACGCCCTTCGACTTCAAGTAGGCTTCGAGGATCTTGTTGGTGGTGCGCGGATAGACGTAGTCGGTGCCGGCCAGCACCCAGCGCTTCACCTTCTCGTCCTTCATCAGATAGTCGACGGCCGGGATCGCCTGCTGGTTCGGCGCCGCCCCGGTGTAGAACACGTTGCGCTCGCTCTCCTCGCCCTCGTACTGCACGGGGTAGAACAGGATCGAGTTCAGCTCCTTGAACACCGGGAGCACGGATTTGCGCGACACCGAGGTCCAGCAGCCGAACACGACAGAGACCTTGTCCTTGGTGATCAGCTCGCGGGCCTTTTCCGCGAACAGCGGCCAGTTCGACGCCGGGTCGACCACGACGGCCTCGAGCTTCTTGCCGAGTATGCCGCCCTTCTTGTTCTGCTCGTCGATCAGGAAGAGGACGGTGTCCTTCAGCGTGGTTTCGCTGATCGCCATGGTGCCGGAAAGCGAATGCAGCACGCCGACCTTGATGGTCTCCTGCGCCTGCGCGCTGCCGAATGCGGCCAGGCCCAAAACCAGGCCCGCGGTCGCCGCCAGCCAGCGGCGGCGGCTCAGCGTCGCTATATCGTGGGTAAGTTGTGTAAGCATGAAATGTCATCTCCCTGACGCAGGCGTGAAACGCTGCGAAACGGCCCCAACGGCCGCCTGCGTTAACGGAATCGCAAGAAGCGTGCCACGGCCTGAGCACAGGGTAAGTCTATAGAATCGCAGTATAATCTTCCGCTTGCGGGGAAATCGCCGAGAAATCCGCCTATTTTTTGGGCCGACAAAATGTATTCTTTTACGGCATACAGTCTATATTTTAGGCAAAATAGGCCATTTGTCTAATTTTACGGCACGAAAATTTGGCGATGCAGGCCAATGAGAGTGCACCGGAACTTGCGAATTTCCGGCTGTTTCTTAACCGCGCCAAGCATATCCGGCGATTTACCTTGAAAGCGCCGCGTTCATGTTCCATATGAGCCCCGTGACCTAGAGAATCATCAGGTCCTTGCGAGCCGCGTGTTCTGATCCCGTTCAACGGTTTCTGGCTTGCCCCTTCAGCCTAGCAAAACCGACGCCCCAAACACGCGGGTGTCTCAGACACCCCTCGCGCGCTCCTGGCTGTATCGGCCGGGCGCCTGCCTTTTTAATGGAAAGAACCCTCTTTTGACCTCCTTTCAGGATTTCGGCCTTGCCGATCCCATTTCGCGTGCCCTCAAGGAAGAAAATTACCTCACCCCGACGCCCATCCAGGCCCAGACCGTCCCCCTCGCAATGACCGGCCGTGACGTGGTCGGCATCGCCCAGACCGGCACCGGCAAGACCGCAGCCTTCGCGCTGCCGATCCTGCACCGCATTCTGGAGAACCGCATCCGGGTGCAGCCCAAGAGCTGCCGCGTGCTGGTGCTCTCGCCGACCCGCGAATTGTCGGGTCAGATCCTCGACAGCTTCAACGCCTATGGCCGCCACATCCGCCTCTCCTCGGCGCTCGCGATCGGCGGCGTGCCGATGGGCCGTCAGGTCCGTTCCGTGATGCAGGGCGTCGAAGTCATGGTGGCCACCCCCGGCCGCCTGCTCGATCTGGTGCAGAGCAACGGCCTCAAGCTGGGCCAGGTCGAGTTCCTGGTGCTCGACGAAGCGGACCGCATGCTCGACATGGGCTTCATCAACGACATCCGAAAAATCGTCGGCAAACTGCCGATCAAGCGGCAGACGCTGTTCTTCTCGGCGACCATGCCCAAGGACATCGCCGAGCTCGCCGAAGCGATGCTGCGCGACCCCGCCCGCGTGGCGGTGACGCCGGTGGCCTCCACCGTGGAACGCATCACCCAGCGCATCATCCAGGTCGATTTCGCGGCCAAGCAGGGCATACTGGCCCAACTCCTGAAGCAGGAACCGGTCGACCGCGCGCTGATCTTCACCCGCACCAAACATGGCGCCGACAAGGTGGTGAAGGCGCTTGCCAAGTCCGGCATCAACGCCAACGCCATCCATGGCAACAAGTCGCAGAACCACCGCGAGCGCGTGCTGGCGGCGTTCCGCACCGGCGAGATCCGCACCCTGGTCGCCACCGACATCGCCGCCCGCGGCATCGACGTCGACGGCATCAGCCATGTGGTGAATTTCGATCTGCCGAACGTGCCGGAAACCTACGTCCACCGGATCGGCCGCACCGCGCGCGCCGGCGCCGAAGGCGTTGCGATCTCGCTGATCGCAGGCGCCGAGGAAATGGGTTATCTGCGCGACATCGAGCGGCTGATCCGCGTGGCGCTGCCCCGCGAAGACCGCCGCACACCGGGCACCCGGGATGCAGCTCCCGCGCCGTCCCAGAACCGGGGCGGCCGGTCCGCACCGCGCGGCCATTCCGCCCACGGCCATGGCCACGGCGGCCGTTCCCATGAGCAATCGCCGGGCTCAAAAGGCCCTCGCCGTCCCCGCCGCGGTGGTGGTAATAATGCCGCGTCGCAGCCGACCCGGCATGAGTCGCCGCGTCCGGCGCAGGGTGGCAACAGCGAAAGCATTCAAGGCGTCGCCTTCTTGCATCGCGAGAGCCGCCCGAATACCCAACCCAACCGTACCCATCGGCCGCAGCGCTAGCCTCGATCGATCTGGAGACAAATATGGCTAAAGAAGAGCTGATCCAGTTCGAAGGACTGGTGACCGAAATCCTCCCCGACGCGCGCTACCGCGTGCAGCTCGACGCAGGACACGAAATTGTTGCCTACACCGCCGGTAAAATGAAGAAGAACCGGATCAAGACGCTGGCAGGCGATCGGGTCACGATCGAAATGTCGCCCTATGATCTGGAGAAGGGCCGGCTGATTTTCCGTCACAAGGATGAGCGCCCCTCGAGCGGTCCCCCGCGTGGTGCACCGCCGCGTGGCGGCCAGTTCCGCCGCCGGTAACGGGCTTCCAGCGACCGATTGCCATCGTGCCCGACAGATGATGTCGGCGCGCGATGGACCGGGCTTGCCCTGTTCAAAAAATCGTGCACGTCAGGATTGTTTTGGACCCCTTGATCGAATAATATTGGGCATCGATTTTCGGCCGGACGACATTAGCTATCCACCGGTACAGCCGGTTTAGACGCTGACGACCCTTCCAAAAATTCGATCTCACCAGCCCATCGAGAGGTGGGCTACGACTAGTATATCTGAGAAGGGACTACCCCCGTGAGCATGGGAACCGTGAAGTGGTTTAACGCAACCAAGGGCTATGGCTTCATCCAGCCGGATGACGGCGGCAATGACGTGTTCGTGCACATCAGCGCTGTCGAACGTGCCGGTCTTGGTACGCTGCGTGAAGGCCAGAAGATCAGCTACGAAATCGTGGCCGATCGTCGCTCTGGCAAATCTTCGGCCGACAATCTGCGCGCCGCTGGATGAGTGATTTTTCAGGACGCCCGGCGCGCCCTTGAAAATTGCTTCGAAATAACGAAAGGCCGCGCCCATGGCGCGGCCTTTTTTCGTACATCAGATTTATCCCGCGCCATTGATCTGCGCGACGGCGTTACGACTTCGTGCAAACCGTGGTGTTGTACATCACGCACAGCGATTGGCGCGGGCGCGTATAGGTGAAGTCGGTCAAATTGATCCCCGCCTTCGCCATCACATAGCCGATGGCCGGGACGTATTTGTAGCTGACCTCGCTGTAAATCAGATAGGTGTCGCCGACCTGCAGCGCGCTCGGAATCGCCACCGTGCTTCCGGTCCCGCGCGGCACCGCGCCCTTGCTCCACTGCACCCGGGCGATCTTGGTAGTGGGATCGACATACAGTTCCGTGATCGTGGAATTGAGCGGCGCGGCCGAATAGGGCGTCATGATGCCGGTGGAGGCGTTGAAGATGTTGGTCAGCTGGGCGTCGGTGACCGAGACGTTCTGCGACGTCAGATCCGACAGCGTCCGCGCCATCAGCGTCACCTTGCGGTCGACCGCAACGCCGGACGAGAACTCGACCGTGCCGAAAAACAGCACCAGCATCAGAGGTACGACCATGGCGAATTCGACGGCGGCCAGACCCCTGGTATCGCCGGACAGATCGAGCGCCGAGCGCCGCATGCGAAGCCAGATTCCACTCATCAGACTCATCGCCTTGCCTATCTTGTCTTGACGCGTTTTCTCAACGCAAACCGGGTCGCTTGAAAAATGCTTCTAGAAAGGTTCATTCTGGAACGCCGCGGTCGCGCTCAACAGCCGCTTGCTGCCGCTGAGATTCGAGATGTCATAGCCGAACTTGGTGACCAGTATCGGCCATTGATAGAACAGCCGCACCACGACGATGTCGCCGGGGCCGCCGGGGCTGTAATTGTTCGTCGGCACGAAATTCTTGCTGGCGTCGATCGGGTTGCTGACGTTGACGCTGCTGAACTGGGGATAGCTCTGCACGTCGACGGAGATTCCGTTGCAATCGAACAGCGCGGCGACCTTGCCGCAGACATAGGTCTTGAACTGCGCCTGGGTGTAGGCGGCGTTCTGCGCCTGACCGGTCATGATCATGCGCGCCGAATCCTGCGTCACGGTCTCGAGCACCTGGCTGGCAAAGAACATGAACGCCGTCTCGATGATCGCGAACAGCAGCGCAAAGAACATCGGCGCGACCAGCGCAAACTCGACCACGGTGGAGCCACCGCGATTGCGGCGAAAACGGCGCAACAACTGGCTGAAGGAGCGGATATGCGACGGCATCGAAGCGACCTCAGGCGCAAGCGGAACTGCCGTCATGAGTAGCCGAAACAGATTGTCGAAGTGTTTCGCCGGATAGAAGCAGAACGACCCGCGCCGTTAAGCGGACGTTAACCCTCTAGCGCCGGGCACAAAGTGGCGTGCAGCTCAGCACGTCGGCGCTGGTGCTTCCGCGGTAAACCGTGACCAGTTTGCTGTTGCCGGTTGAAGCAACGGCGGTCGTTTTGCTGTCCGTGATGCTGCGCAATGCCAGCGACAAACTCCCGCTCAGGCGTGCTTTTCCCAGAACCTCGACTTCATCAGGCGTCATTTCCAGCGTCGCCGTTTTTCCCAGCACCGCGTTTTGGCCCTCTTTTTCCTTGGGGGCCTGGTCGATGGCGAGAACCCGGACATTGGTCAGAACGGTCTGGGAGGAGATGATATCGGGCGGCTGCCCCGCACCATCGATACTCTGCTGCTTCTCGCGCTTCGATAGAATCACGTCGACACGGTCGTTCGGTAGAATGAAGCCGCCCGCCCCGGTCTCGGCCGAGATTTCAGTCGAGACGGCCCGCATTCCCGTCGGCAGGATCGCCGCCATGAACCCTGACCCGTTCGCCTTGACCAATTTCTGCTCGCGAATCGGTTCTCCCGCGATGAACGGCATGCGGGCGATGGAGCCAACGATTTGGGTGATGGCCTCGGGCCGGTCCTTCTTGCGAATGAAGCTGCCGCTTGAAGACGACTCGGTCCAGGTCTGCCACTGCAGGTTTTCGGCGGCGACTGTCTGGCCAAGGCCGATGTCATCCTTGGCCACGAGCACATCCACCGTCGGCAGTTGCGGTACTGCTGCGACCGGTGCGGGAGCTTCTTTGTCGATACCGCTCGCAAGGTATGCGGCAACACCGCCAGCACTGATTGCGATGGCCAGAACGATAATTCGGGCGGTGTTCATACGCTTTTACTCATACATGACGCAGCGACGCTTCCGGCGCTGAAGCGAGTCTAGCCAGACATAGGTCAAAGCAAGGTTAAGGGAGCGCATCGAAGTCGCGTTAACAAGCCTCGTAGTCGGGAACCGGACTGACGCCCGACGGTTCGCGTTCCGAGCCTATTTCCGGAATGGATAGGCCAGTTGCCCGGCGATCTCGCGCGGGAAGGTCGACTGATCGTCGACACCGTAATTGTCCGGCAAACGGTCTTTGGGCATCCGGAAGGTTCCGAACAGGATGTCCCAGAGCGGAAAGGTGCCCGCGAAGTTGGTATTGCCGCCCTCTTCCTGCGCGGTGTGATGCCAGCGGTGGAAGACCGGGGTGGCAAGCACGTATTTGAACGGGCCGAGCGTCCAGTTCAGATTGGCGTGAACGAACGCCGAATGGAAAATGTTGAAAGGGCCAAGCCACAGCATCACGTTCGGCGAAATACCCGCCATCAGCAACGCGACGTCGATCCCGATGGTGCCGAGCAACAGGTTGACGGGGTGAAAGCGCGCCGCCGAAATCCAGTCCACATCCTCGGAGGAATGATGGATGGCGTGGTATTTCCAGAAGCCGCCGCCATGGAACATGCGGTGCAGCCAGTACATCATGAAATCAGCGAGCACCAAAAACAGCACCGCCTGCAGCCACAGCGGCAGCGTCGACAGCGGCCCATGGCCATTGTCATAGAAGGCGATCAGTTCGTCGGCGTCATGAATTTGGAACACCAGGGCGGCGCCGAGCACCAATAGCCCGATCCGGAACACGCGGGCGAACAGCGGCACCAGGAACCAGTAGGCGAGATCGGTCACGAGTTCGCGCTTGCGCCACCACGGCCGGCCGGGATTGCAGGCCCAGAAATGCGCCAGCACCGAAAACACCAGCGCCAGCGCGATGGTCACCGGCACCACAATGGCCATCGTCTGGCCAAGCATCTCGACGATTTCCAGGCCCAGGAACATTGCCGCTTCTTAGCACCTTGCGCGATCTGGCGTCTCGGCAGAACCGGATTTCTGCAAGACTCAAGGCGCGCAGCGTGCCGCGATCGGATTGGGCGGTCAATTCGGTCGTGACGAAAACTTCCGGCGGGAGGACCTCCAGGTCCCCGCTCTGGATACTTGACGCGTCTTGCTTGCGCGAAGCGGGTCGTGCTGGCTCGAAAAGGCGCTACTGGCGAAACGGATAGGCTAACTGCCCACCGATTTCGTTCGGCACCGACTGATCGGCGTCGACGCCGTAATTATCCGGCAGCTGGTTTTCCGGCATCCGGAACGTTCCGAACAGAATATCCCAGAGCGGGAAGGTGCCGGCAAAATTGGTGTTGCCGCCCTTTTCCTGCGAGGTGTGATGCCAACGGTGGAACACCGGCGTCGCCAGCACATATTTGAACGGGCCGAGCGTCCAGTTCAAATTGGCGTGGACGAAGGCCGAGTGGAAGGTCGTGAACGGCCCGACCCAGAGCATGATGTTGGGCGATATGCCCGCCATCAACAGGATGACGTCCACCATGATCGTTCCGATGAACAGGTTGACGGGGTGAAACCGCGCCGCGGAAATCCACTCGAGATCTTCCGAAGAATGATGGATCGCGTGGTACTTCCAGAAGCCGCCGCTGTGAAACATGCGGTGCAGCCAGTACAGCATGAAGTCGGAGGCAACCAGGAACAGCAGTGCCTGCACCCAGAGCGGAAGCGCGGCCAACGGCCCGTGGCCATTGTCGTAGAATGCGACCAGCTCGTCGACGTCATGAATGTTGAAGACAACACCGGCGCCGAGCACCAACAGCCCGATGCGGAGCACACGGGCGAAAACGGGAACGAAGAACCAGTAGCAGATGTCGGTGATGAGTTCGCGCTTGCGCCACCACGGCTTGCCTGGATTGCAGGCCCAGAAATGCGAGAGCACCGTGAACACCAGGGCGAGGCCGATCGTAACCGGCACCACCTTCGCCATGGTCTGGCCCATCATCTCGATGACTTCCAACGGCATACCCGACATGACGGCCTCGCTTGATGGGGAGATCCAAGGGGGTATCACCCTCGCGCTTAAGGAGCGGTGAATCCGGCACTGACCCGGGCCTGCGCGGCTGCGACAACAAGGCCCGCAACACTAAGCGCATTTTATCAACTGGCTTAATTCCGCGTTTACTCTGAGTGAGAACAGCGAGTTCCCCCCGGTTTTGCTCAATCGAATTAACTGCGCCGCAATGGTCCGGTTTTAGGGTGGCGTCATGGTCACGGTGCTGAGAACGCCGGCGAGACCAAATGATAGTTCGACCAGCCACGTGTACACAGGAGTTATCTATTATGAAGAATCTCGTTTCGCGTTTCGTCAAGGATGAGTCCGGCGCGACTGCCATCGAATACGGCCTGATTGCCGCCGGTATTGCGATCGCGATCATCACCGCCGTTCAGGGCGTCGGCGGCAAGCTGTCGACCAACTTCGGCACGATCTCGACCTCGCTGAAATAAGCGATCGTCGCAATCTGCTTCAAAGGCCCCGGGGTCACCCGGGGCCTTTGTCGTTTGCGCGACTTGAGGGTCGTTTTCGAGACCCGGGGTTTTTGCGGGTCCGTCTCGTGCGGGCCGTTTTCCGATTGTTCACTTCTCGTCGATAGGTTCGCCGGATGCTGGAACGTCTTCTTTCAGGTCTTCCCGGCCTTCGCGTTGGCAGCACGGGCTGTGTGAATCCATGATCCTCGATATTGCCCGCCTCATGCTGTTTCCGGCCCTGATGGCGTTCGCGGCCGCGAGCGACCTTTTCACTATGACGATTTCGAACCGGATATCGCTGGCCCTGGTGGCCGGCTTTCTGGTTCTGGCGCCGCTGGGCGGAATGGGCCTGCACGATTTCCTGATGCATCTCGGCGCCGGCGCCGTTGTCCTCGTCGTGGCCTTTGGCTGTTTCGCGATGGGCTGGGTCGGCGGCGGCGACGCCAAGGTCGCGGCCGGGGTGGCGCTCTGGTTCGGCTTCGATCACCTGCTCAACTATCTGCTCTATGCCTCGCTGCTCGGCGGCGCCCTGACGCTGCTGCTGCTCTATGCCAGGCAATGGCCGCTACCCCGGCCGCTCACAGGCCAGGCCTGGCTGCTCCGCCTCCACGACAAACAGACCGGAATCCCCTACGGCATCGCGCTCGCGATCGGCGCGTTGATGGTCTATCCGGAGACCGAGTGGATCAAGTCGATCGACGTCACGCACCTCGCAATGCACTGATCCTTCGAACGGTAACGCACCGTTAAGGCAATTTACTCACGCCTCATTAACCATGCTTTGACGAATAGCTGGTCAACTCCCATCACGGCGGCGGAAGCGTCGCGGCGTTATGTGGAAAGTGAAGCGTATGAATACCGCTCGCATTGTCGTTTTGACCATCGCCATCGGCGCTGGCGGCATTGCCGCAGGTCTGGCCAGCGGATCCGACCACCAGCCTGTCGCGCCGGATCCGGTCGCGGAGCTGCAGACCATCGATATTCTGGTCGCCAACGGCGACATCGGCCTCGGCCAGTCGCTCAAGGCCAAGGATATGCAATGGCAGACCTGGCCGGCCGCGAGCGCCAGCGACAGTTTCATCAGCAACGCCAACGCGATGACACTGGCCCGTGCGCGCCAGAGCGGCGCGCCGTCGCTCGTCGGATACGGCTTGGTCAGCCAGCAGTCGGTGCAGACGTGACCGAAAGGACGCTCGTTATGAAGTGCAGGGGAAATCAGCCGATGCTGCGGACATTCATCGTCCGCGCCCTGTCGTTCTCGGCGGTCGCAGCCCTGACGCTCAATCCGGCCCTGACGCCGGTCAAGGCAAGCGACTATCGCGCCGCGGCGCCGGCGGCCATGGACGGGCAGATGAACGCGCGCACGGTTTCGCTCGGGATCGGAAAGTCGATCGTGATCGACCTGCCGCGCGACATCAAGGACGTGTTGGTGGCCGATCCGAAGATCGCCAACGCCGTCGTCCGCTCCTCCCAGCGTGCCTACATCATCGGCGCGGCGGTGGGCCAGACCAACATCGTATTCTTCGATTCGGCAGGCCAGCAGATCGCGGCCTATGACATCGCGGTCAAGCGCGACCTCAACGGCGTGCGTGCGGCGCTGAAGCAGACGCTGCCGAACTCGGACATCCATATCGACGGCGTCGGCGACGGCGTGGTGCTGACCGGCACGGCGGCAAGCCCGATCGACGCGCAGCAGGCCTTTGATCTGGCCTCCCGCCTCGCCGGCGGCACCGACAAGGTCGTCAATTCGATCGCCGTCCGCGGCCGCGACCAGGTGATGCTGAAGGTGACGGTTGCCGAAGTCGCGCGCAACATCATCAAGCAGATGGGCATCGACCTCACGGCCAGCATGACCTACGGCACGGCGGTGGTAAACTTCAGCAACGCCAACCCGTTTACCGCCTATGGCCGTCCGCTGGTCCCAGGCAACGTCGCATCGGGAACGTTCGGCGGCGGCAACGTCCCGTCGGTGACGGCTACCCTTCGCGCCATGGAAAGCGCCGGCGTGGTGCGGACGCTGGCCGAACCCAATTTGACCGCTATTTCCGGTGAGTCCGCCACCTTCATCGCCGGCGGCGAGTTTCCAGTTCCCGCAGGCTATTCCTGCGACCCGATCACGCGCGTTTGTACGACCCAGATCCAGTTCAAGAAGTTCGGCATTTCGCTCAATTTCACGCCGGTCGTGCTGACCGAAGGCCGCATCAGCCTGCGCGTGATGACCGAAGTATCCGAACTGTCCAACGACAACTCGATCACGTTGACCCAGTCGCTCAGCTCCGCGGGCACCAACTCGCTGACCATTCCCTCGATCAAGACCCGCCGTGCGGAGACGACGTTGGAAATCCCGTCGGGCGGCGCGATGGCGATGGCCGGCCTGATCCAGGAGCAGACCAAGCAGGCCATCAATGGCTTCCCGGGTCTGGCGCAATTGCCGGTGCTCGGCACGCTGTTCCGCAGCCGCGACTTCGTCAACAGCCAGACCGAGCTGATGGTCCTGGTCACCCCCTACGTGGTTCGCGCGGTGGCGCAGAAGGATCTTTCGCGCCCCGATGACGGGTTCGCCAACGCTTCCGATCCGCAGACCGATCTGCTCGGCAGCATCAATCGCGTCTACGGCGTTCCGGGCCGCAGCAATGAGCCGGGACGGAAATATCGCGGCACCTACGGCTTTATTACGGACTGAGGCGGGACGATGACACGACAAAGCACATCCGCAATAACCGCCGACCGCAAGCGCGCTCTTCGCCTCGCGGGAGCGCTGATCGGTCTTGCCGTGGTGCTGGGCGCCTGCAAGCACACTGACCCGGTGACGACGGCAAGCGTGCCGGACGATTATCGCCTGCGTCATCCGATCGCGATTCAGGAAGCCGATCGCACGGTGATCGTATTCGTCGGCCGTGGCCGCGGCGGACTTTCCGCGAACCAGCGCTCCGATGTGATGGGAATGGCGCAGACCTGGCTCAAGGAGGGCACCGGCGGCATCACCATCGACATGCCCACCGATACGCCGAACGCGCGCGCTGCCAGCGAATCATTGCGCGAGATCCAGGCGACGTTCGCCGCTGCCGGCGTCCCGCCGCGCGCGGTCGCCATACGCCAGTATCGTCCCGAGGACCCCAGGCACATGGCGGCGATCCGGCTGACTTATCCGAAGATCTCGGCCACCGCCGGGCCCTGCGGCCTGTGGCCCGACGACCTCGGACCGTCCGTCAACAACCGGGGCTATTTCGAAAACAAGCCCTATTACAATCTCGGTTGCTCCAATCAGCGCAATCTTGCCGCGATGGTCGATAATCCGTCGGATCTCGTGCAGCCGCGCGAGGAGACACCCGCCTATACGCCGCGGCGCAACATCGCCTTCGACAAATATCGCAAGGGTACGTCAACCACGACCGCTTATCCCGAAGCCGACAAGGCCAAACTCAGCGATACAGGCAAATGATCAGCTACTCGCGCCAGACCCCCGAACAGCAGCCGGACGGCCCGCCGCCGTCGACGGAAGATCATATCGCGCCGGCGCCGCGGGTGTCCGTCCAGGCATTCTGCGAGACGGTGGAAACCGCTGCGGCTGTGCAATCGGCCGGCGAAGACCGCCGTCTCGGCAAAGCTCATTTGAAGATCCAGATGGGCGGCATGGCCGCCGCCATCGAGGCCTATCGCTCCGCGCCGACACCGAACGTGATCATCCTGGAAACCGAGGGCCGCAACGATATCCTGCTCGGTCTCGATCAGTTGGCCACCGTGTGCGACGCCGGAACCCGCGTGATCGTGATCGGCCGCATCAACGACGTCACGCTGTACCGCGAGCTGGTGCGCCGCGGCGTCAGCGACTACGTGATCGCCCCCGTCACCGCCATCGACGTCGTCCGCGCGGTGTGCAACCTGTTCTCGGCGCCCGAAGCCAAGGCGGTCGGCCGCATCATTGCCGTGGTTGGCGCCAAGGGCGGCGTCGGCTCGTCCACCGTCGCGCATAACGTCGCCTGGGCGATCGCCCGCGATCTGGCGCTGGATTCGGTGGTCGCCGACCTCGACCTCGCCTTCGGCACCGCCGGCCTCGACTACAATCAGGACCCGCCGCAGGGCATCGCCGACGCCGTGTTCTCGCCCGACCGGGTCGATACCGCCTTCATCGACCGTCTGCTGTCGAAATGTACCGACCATCTCAGCCTGCTCGCGGCGCCAGCGACGCTCGACCGGGTCTATGATTTTGGCGCTGACGCTTTCGATGCGATCTTCGACACGCTTCGCACCACGATGCCCTGCATCGTGCTCGACGTCCCCCATCAGTGGTCGGGATGGACCAAGCGCGCGCTGATCGCAGCCGACGATATTCTGATCGTGGCGGCGCCCGATCTGGCCAATTTGCGCAACACCAAGAACATCTACGACCTCTTGAAGGCGTCGCGGCCGAACGACCGCGCGCCGCTCTACTGCCTCAACCAGGTCGGCATTCCGAAGCGCCCCGAGATCCCCGCCAGCGAATTCGCCAAGGCCATGGAGAGCCAGCCGATCGCCACGATCCCGTTCGAGCCGCAGATGTTCGGCTCGGCCGCCAATAACGGCCAGATGATTGCGGAAATTTCCGCCAATCACCGGACCACCGAGATGTTCCTGCAGATTGCGCAGCGGTTGACAGGCCGCGGCGAGACCAAGAAGCCGAAGGGGTCGTTCCTGTCGCCCCTGATCGAGAAGTTGCGGGCCAAGAAGTAAGCCGTCCGCGTGGAGTACGATCGTGTTTGGTAAGCGTAGCGGAGACAACGACACGCGGGCGCCGAAGCCCGCCATTCACGCGCCGGAGCCATCCGGCATGGCGGCCGCTTCGCGTGAAATGGCCGCGCCGACCGTATCTTCACCGCCGATCGCACCCTCGAAACCGCCGCCGGCGCCCGCCATGGAAGCGCGGCGCTCCGACAATTATTACCAGGTCAAGGCCACGATCTTCGGCGCCCTGATCGAGGCGATCGACCTTGCCCAGCTCGCCAAACTCGACGGCGAGTCGGCGCGCGAGGAAATTCGCGACATCGTCAACGAGATCATCGCGATCAAGAACATCGTGATGTCGATTGCCGAGCAGGAAGAGCTGCTCGACGACATCTGCAACGACGTGCTCGGTTACGGTCCGCTGGAGCCGCTATTGTCGCGCGACGACATCGCCGACATCATGGTCAATGGCGCCGGCACGGTGTTCATCGAAGTCGCCGGCAAGATCCAGAAGACCGGCATCCGGTTTCGCGACAACCAGCAGCTGCTCAACATCTGCCAGCGCATCGTCAGCCAGGTCGGCCGGCGCGTCGACGAATCATCGCCGATCTGCGACGCGCGTCTCGCCGACGGCTCCCGCGTCAACGCCATCGTGCCGCCGCTGGCGATCGACGGGCCCGCGCTCACCATCCGAAAATTCAAAAAGGACAAGCTGACCCTCGAGCAGCTGGTCAAGTTCGGCGCCATCTCGCCGGAAGGCGCGGAAATCCTCCAGATCATCGGCCGCGTCCGCTGCAACGTGCTGATCTCCGGCGGCACCGGCTCCGGCAAGACCACGCTCTTGAACTGCCTGACCCAGTTCATCGAGCATGACGAGCGCGTCATCACCTGCGAAGACGCCGCCGAACTCCAGCTGCAGCAACCGCACGTGGTGCGGCTGGAAACCCGGCCGCCCAACATCGAAGGCGAAGGCCAGGTCACGATGCGCGAACTGGTCCGCAACTGCCTGCGTATGCGGCCCGAACGCATCATCGTCGGCGAAGTCCGCGGACCCGAGGCATTCGACCTGCTGCAGGCGATGAACACCGGCCATGACGGCTCGATGGGAACGCTGCATGCCAACAACCCGCGCGAAGCTTTATCGCGCTGCGAATCGATGATCACGATGGGCGGATTTTCGCTGCCGTCCCGCACCATTCGCGAGATGATCTGCGCCTCGATCGACGTCATCGTGCAGGCCGCGCGTATGCGCGACGGCTCGCGGCGCATCACCCACATTACCGAGGTGATGGGCATGGAAGGCGATACCATCATCACCCAGGACCTGTTCCTGTATGACATGATCGGCGAAGACGCCAACGGCAAGATCATCGGCAAGCATCGCTCGACCGGCATCGGACGCCCGCGGTTCTGGGAACGCGCACGATATTACGGCGAGGAGAAGCGGCTCGCGGCTGCGCTTGATGCCGCCGAAGTCACAGCTGAACCCGGAGCACGCTGATGTCCATGCAAGCGCTCGCACTGGCCTTTCTTGCATTCACCGCGATTGGCGGCATTGCCTGGGTTTTCGTCTACCCATTGCTGTCCGGCGAGAAGAAAGCGGAATCGCGCCGCGCCTCGATCGCGCGGTCCGAACCGACGGCGGCGCGTCAGGCCGACAAGAACCAGCGTTCACGCCGCGAACAGGTCGAGGGGTCGCTGAAGGATCTCGAGTCGCGCCGGCTGAAGGAAAAATCGGTTCCCCTGAGCACCCGCATCACCCAGGCCGGACTTTCCTGGTCGACGCAGAAATTCTGGATCATCTCCGGCGTCCTGGCTGCGGTCGCCGGTTTCGCCGCGTTCAGCGCCGGAGGCGGAGTTTTGGGCGCCCTCGGCATGGCCTTCGGCGCGGGCTTCGGGCTGCCGCGCTGGCTGCTGGGTTACCTCAAGACGAAGCGCGAAAAGGCATTTTTGAAAGCGCTGCCGGACGCGGTCGACGTCATCGTCCGTGGCATCAAGGCCGGACTGCCGCTGTTCGAATCGATCAAGGTGGTCGCGGCCGACTCGCCGGAGCCGCTGAGGAGCGAGTTCCTGGCCATCATCGAAACCCAAACCATCGGGATGCCGCTCGGCGAAGCCTGCGCGCGCCTTTATGAAAGGATGCCGGTGCCGGAAGCCAACTTCTTCGGCATCGTGATCGCGATCCAGCAGAAATCGGGCGGCAACCTGTCGGAAGCGCTCGGCAACCTTTCGAAGGTGCTGCGCGACCGCAAGAAGATGGCGGAGAAAATTCAGGCGATGTCGATGGAAGCCAAGGCCTCCGCCGCCATCATCGGCTCTCTTCCGCCGGTCGTGATGGTGCTGGTCTGGATAACAACGCCCGACTACATCTCGCTGCTGTGGACCGACCGGCTCGGCCAATTCATGCTTGTGTGCTGCGTTGGCTGGATGACGATCGGCGTTCTCGTGATGAAGAAAATGATCAACTTCGACTTCTGACGGTGTAACATGGTTGAGTTCCTCATAAACAAGATGCACGACGCCCGGTTCATGACCATGTTCCTGGCCGCCATTGCCGCGACCCTGACCGCCTACACGCTGGTCACGCCGCTGTTCGCCGGCGAAGGCCTCGCCAAGCGCATGAAAGCAGTCGCCAGCGAGCGGGAACGGATCCGGCAGCGCGAGCGCGACCGTCTTGCCAAAACGGAGAAGGTATCGCTGCGCCAGAGCCCGAAGCAGCTGGTTTCCAAGGTGGTGGAAGACTTCAACCTGACCAAATGGCTGGCGCAGGAAGCCGCACGCGACAAGCTGATCATGGCCGGCTACCGCGGCCATGCGCCCTACGTCACGTTCCTGTTCGCCCGCGCGGTGACGCCGATCGTGCTTTTCATCGGCGCGGTGCTCTACGTCTTCGTCATCACGCACATGGACAAATCGATGCCGGTCAAGATCGGCATCTGCCTGGGCGCGGCCTATTTCGGGCTGCAGGCGCCGATGCTGTTCCTGCAGAACGCGATCACCAAGCGCCAGCTTTCGATCAAGCGTGCGTTCCCCGACGCGCTCGACCTGCTCTTGATCTGTATCGAGTCCGGCATGTCGGTCGAAGTCGCCTTTCGCAAGGTCTCCACCGAAATCGTCTCGCAATCGGTGGCGCTGTCGGAAGAATTCGCGCTGACCACGGCCGAACTGTCCTATCTGCAGGACCGCAAGGTGGCCTATGAGAACCTGGCGAAGCGTACCGGCCTCGACGGCGTCAAATCGGTCTGTCTGGCCTTGCAGCAGTCCGAACGCTACGGAACGCCGCTCGGCCAGAGCTTGCGCGTGATGGCGCAGGAAAACCGCGACATGCGCATGAACGAGGCCGAGAAGAAGGCGGCCGCCTTGCCGCCGAAGCTGACCGTGCCGATGATCCTGTTCTTCCTGCCGTGCCTGTTCATCGTCATTCTCGGGCCGACCTACATCAAGCTGCAGACGACGACGATCCTCTAAAGCATCATCGATTCTGATTGAATCAGAACCGATAGCCGCTTTGGCGCGGTTTCTACCGCAGACGGGCCTACGCAAGCTGCGTAAACTCGATTGCTGTGCAAACCGGTAGCCACCCCCGGATCAAGTCCGAGGGCACGCTTCGCTCGAAAACGTTCTGAATCGGAATCCACCAGAAAATCTGGATTGAGCGGTCCGGCCGATCGATCCGCCGCGCAGCTGTCAGTCGGGCCGGTTGAGCGCGGCCACCGGAACGGTCTTGCCGCCGCGCGGATCCTTGCGGCTCAGCATTTCCCGCAGATAGGCCACGTTCGCCGCGGCCTCCTCGGACGGCAGATCGCCCTTGGCGATGGTCTCGGCCTCAGTGAAACGGCCCTGCAAGCCGACCACCAGCGCCAGATTCTGCCGCACCCGCGCGTCCGCCCGCGGATTGCCATAGGCACGCCGCAGCGCCGCCTCGGCGTCGGGCAGTTCGCGCGTCAGCATGTAGGAGAGGCCGAGATTGGACAGCACCGACGGTTCTTCCGGCGCGATCTTCAGCGCGCTGGCATAATAGCGGCGGGCTTCCTCGTGCTTGGCGAGCTTGTCGAGCACGGTGCCCTGCACCGAGAGGATGCGCCAGTCGGGATTGTCGGGCGAATGGGCGCGGCTGAGAACGTCGAAGGCGGCTTGCGAATTGCCGTTGTCGGCGAGCGCGCGGCCATAGCCGGCGAGCAGCGCCTTGTTGCCGGGATGGGCGATGGTGGCCTGTTCGAGAACGGCGGCGGCCTGCGAACGCTGGCCTGTGGCACGCAGCGCCTGGCCATAGGCCAGGGCGGCGTTGGCATCCTTGGGATTGGCGCGATAGCGCTCGCCATAGACTTCGACGGCACGACGCGGATCGTCGGGAATGGCGGGAGCGGCGGCGCTGCTGGACTTCTGGGTCAGCGCGCCCGTCACATCGGACATGGTCTGGCAGCCGCCAAGGCTTGCGGCCAAAATCGCCGTCGCGGCCGCGGAGGCGAGAAACCGGGCCACATTGGGCCGGACAAGGCTGGATGATGGACGCATGGCACTTCAACTCACGATTTCGGGTGGAGCCGAACACGCCAGCAATAGACTGTTAACCCTAACGGCTGGTTAATCGGCAGGCGGGAGCTCCGGCTCTGCGTTGGGCCCCCGACGGGGTTTTGACGTACAATTTTGCAGCTTCACCATTGAAGTCACACGAATATCCTGCAAGCTCGGCAGCTGACCGAGCCGCCCTATTTCCGCGAGACAAGCATGCAATCCCCGTTCGAGACCGCGCCCGCCGCCTCCAGCATTCCGATTTATTTTGCCACCAAGGCGACATGGGCCACGGTCAGCAAGGAGCTTCCTCCACACGCCCAGCAATTTGCTCTCGCCAACGATTTTGCCGCCAAGCCCGGCAAGTGCCTGACGCTCCCCTCGCCCGATGGACGGATCGCGCAGGTCATCTTCGGTCTCGAAGAGGAAGGCAGCAAATCCCGTGACCTGTTCCGGCCCGGCGCGCTGCCGGGGCTGCTGCCGCCTGGCGTCTATCGCTTCGCCAATGCGCCGCACGAAACGCGTCTGGCCACGCTCGCCTTTGCTCTCGGCAGCTACCGATTCGGCCGCTATCGCAAGACCGACAAACCCGATGTGCGCCTGGTGCCACCCGATGGCGTGGACATATCGGACATCACGCGGATGGCAGAAGCGGCCTCGCTGGCGCGCGACCTCATCAATACGCCGTCGAACGACATGGGCCCGGAAGAGCTGGCGGCGGCCGCCGGGCAACTCGCGGCGCGCTTCGGCGCCAGCTTCAAGACAATTGTCGGCGACGAACTGATTCAGCAGAATTTCCCGCTGATCCACGCGGTCGGCATGGCCTCGACGCGCGCGCCGCGGCTGATCGATATGAGCTGGGGCGACCTTGATCATCCCAAGGTGACGCTGGTCGGCAAGGGCGTGTGCTTCGACACCGGCGGGCTCGACCTAAAACCCTCCAGCGGCATGCTGATCATGAAGAAAGACATGGGCGGTGCGGCCAATGTGCTGGCGCTGGCCCAGATGGTCATGGATGCCAAGCTGAATGTCCGGCTGCGGGTGCTGATCCCCGCCGTCGAGAACGCGGTGGCCGGCAACGCCTTCCGCCCGCTCGACATCTTCAAGTCGCGCAAGGGGCCAACGGTAGAGATCGGCAATACCGACGCCGAGGGCCGGCTGGTGCTGGCCGACGCGCTGGCGTTTGCCTGCGAAGAGAAGCCGGACCTGCTGGTCGATCTGGGAACCCTGACCGGTGCGGCGCGTGTTGCATTGGGGCCGGATTTACCGCCCTTTTACACCAATGATGAGACGCTGGCGCAGGATGTTGCGCGTTTCGCAACCGGGGAGCAGGATCCGTTGTGGCGCATGCCGCTGTGGCCGGCCTACGATTCCTGGCTGGATTCGAAAGTCGCCGATATCAACAACGCGCCGTCGGGCGGTTTTGCCGGTTCGATCACCTGCGCGCTGTTCCTGCAGCGCTTCGTCTCCGACGCCCAAAGCTGGCTGCATGTCGATATCTACGGCTGGACTCCGTCGGCCAAACCCGCGCGCCCCGAGGGCGGCGAATGCCAGGCCGCGCGCGCGATCTATAAACTATTGAGCGAACGCTATGGATGATCCACGCCTGACCCCGGCCCGTCCGGACCTCGCCGCCAAATATCTCGAAGGCAAGGTCACGGCGGCGCGCTTTGTGACCGGCGAGGAATTCTGTGTGGTCGATGCGATCGCGCCGCTGCGCGAGGCGCCGGCCGCCGACGCCGCGTTGCTGACGCAGGCGCTGAAAGGCGAACGCGTCACGATCTACGACCGCAACGGCGAAGGCTTTGCCTGGGGCCAATTGAACAGCGACGGCTATGTCGGCTGGATTCCCGATGCCGCGCTCGGCAAACCATCTGCCGCGCCGACCCACAAGGTCACGGTGCTACGGACCTTTGCGTTTCCGGCCGCGTCGATCAAGCTGCCGCCGGTGGATACGCTGTCGCTGGGGACGCTGATCACGGTGGCGCGCGAGGACGGCGCGTTCGCCGTCACGCGCGAGGGCTGGTATCTGCCGCGGCGGCATGTCGGCGGCCTGGAGGCGATGGAGAAGGATTTCGTTGCGGTCGCGGAAAGGTTTGTCGGCACGCCCTATCTGTGGGGCGGCAAGAGCAGCCTCGGCATCGATTGCTCCGGCCTCGTGCAGGTTTCGCTTAGCGCCGCCGGCACCGGCTGCCCGCGCGACAGCGACATGCAGCAGGACGGCCTCGGCCGCGCCTTGAATCCCTCCGAAACCAAGAAGCTGCAACGCGGCGACCTGATCTTCTGGAAGGGCCATGTCGCGATCGTGCGCGACGCCGACACCATCGTCCACGCCAACGCGCATCACATGGCAACGGTAGTTGAAAATACGGCCGAGGCCATCGCCCGCATCAGGGCGGCAGGCAGCGAAGTGACGGCGATCAAGCGGCTTTAGTTCTCTGACGCGTTTTCTTTACGCGAACCGGTGTCCACTTCGCTCGAAAACGCTATCTAGACCTCTACCGTCCCATCCGGCACGGCTTCGATCCGGAACGCGGCGGCGAACAGCGCGCGGGTGTAGTCGCTCTGCGGATTCTTGAACAGCTCGGCGGCTGGCCCCTTCTCCACCACCTTGCCGTGACGCATTACGATCAGATGGCTGGCGAGCGACGCGACCACGCGCAGATCATGCGAGATGAACATGTAGGTGAGGTCGCGCTTGCGCTGCAGCTCGCGCAAGAGATCCACCATCTGGGCCTGGAACAGCATGTCGAGCGCGCTGGTCGGCTCGTCCAGCACGACGAAATCCGGCTCCAGCACCACCGCGCGCGCGATGGAGATGCGCTGGCGCTGGCCGCCGGAAAATTCATGCGGATAGCGAAACCGGGTCTTGGGGTCGAGGCCGACGTCCGTCAGCGCCTTGATGACGCGCGCCTCGCGCTCCTCATATGTCAGCTTGGGCTGATGCACGCTCAGGCCCTCGGCGACGATATCGCCGACCGACATGCGCGGTGAGAGCGCGCCGAACGGATCCTGAAACACGATCTGCATGTCGCGGCGGAACGGCAGCATCGCCTTGAAGCGCAGGCCCTGGATGTTGTTGCCGAGGAACACGATCGGCCCGTCCGACGAGATCAGCCGCAGCAGCGCGAGGCCGAGCGTGGTCTTGCCGGAACCGGACTCGCCGACGACGCCGAGCGTCTCACCCTTGCGCACCGCAAGGCTGACGCCGTCAACCGCCTTGATGTGATCCACGGTTCGGCGCAGCAGGCCGCGCTTGACCGGAAACCAGACCTTCAAATTATCCGCCGACATCACCACCGGTGAATCGGGCCGCGGCGGCGCCGGGTCAGGCTTTGGTTCGGCCGCAAGCAGGTCCCGTGTGTATGAATGCTTAGGCGCCGTAAAAACCTGTTCCACCGGCCCCTGCTCGACGATCTTGCCGCCATTCATGACGCAGACGACATCGGCGATGCGGCGGACGATGCCAAGATCATGGGTGATGAACAGCATGCTCATGCCGAGCCGCGTGCGGATTTCGGCCAGCAGCGCCAGGATCTGCGCCTGCACCGTGACATCCAGCGCCGTGGTCGGTTCGTCCGCGATCAACAGGTCCGGCTCGTTGGCGAGCGCCATCGCGATCATGACGCGCTGGCGCTGGCCGCCGGACAATTGATGCGGATAGCTTTGCAGCCGCCGGTCCGGATCGGGAATGCCGACCTGGGTCAGGAGTTCGAGCGTGCGTGCCCGCGCCATCGCGCCGCGGACGCCGTTGTGGAGAAACAGGATCTCGCCGATCTGCGCCTCGATCGTATGCAGCGGATTGAGCGAGGTCATCGGCTCCTGGAAGATGATCGAGATGTCGTTGCCGCGGATTCCGCGCATCTCGTTCTCGGGCGCGGTCAACAGATCCTGCCCGCGAAAGCGAATGCTGCCGGAAGGATGCGAGGCGCTCGGATACGGCAGCAGCCTCAGGATCGACAACGCACTGACGGATTTTCCGGAGCCGGATTCGCCAACCAGGGCCACGCACTCGCCGCGCCGAATCGAAAACGAGACATGATCCACCGCAAGGCTGTCGCCGAACGCCACCGAGAGATCGCGGACATCGAGCAGAGGCTGGTTGATGGCGTCCATGCTGCTCTTACCTGAACGTCTTGCGCGGATCGAAGGCGTCGCGTGCGGCCTCGCCGATGAAGATCAACAGCGACAGCATGATCGCGACCGAGAAGAAACCGGTGAGGCCGAGCCAGGGCGCCTGCACGTTGGCTTTTGCCTGCGCCAGCAATTCGCCCAGCGACGGCGAGCCCGGCGGCAGACCGAAACCGAGGAAATCCAGCGCCGTCAGCGTCATCACCGACGACGACACGATGAACGGCAGGAACGTCATGGTCGCCACCATCGCGTTCGGCAACAGGTGGCGGAACATGATCCTGGCATTGGAGACGCCGAGCGCCCGCGCCGCCTGGATGTATTCGAAATTGCGGCCGCGCAAGAATTCGGCGCGCACCAGGCCCACCAGCGACACCCAGGAAAACAGCAGGAGAATGCCGAGCAGGATGAAGAAGCCCGGCGGCAGCACCGCCGAGATGATCAGCAGCAGATAGAGCGAGGGTATCGCGTTCCAGATCTCGATGAAGCGCTGGAACAGCAAATCGGTCATGCCGCCGAAATAGCCCTGCACGCCGCCCGCGGCGATGCCGATGATCGAGGACAAGATCGTCAAGGTCAGGCCGAACAGAACCGAGATGCGAAAGCCGTAGATCAGGCGCGCGACCACGTCGCGGCCCTGGTCGTCGGTGCCGAGCCAGTTGTATTCGAGGTCGCTGCAGCCGTTCAGCCCCTTCTTCGTCACCACTTCCTTGCACTGGGCTTCAGTGAGCATCCAGGTCGGCTTCGACGGCGCCGGCGTTGGCAAATCGAGGTTATGCGTGCTGTAGGAATAGCGGATCAGCGGCCAGATGATGGTGCCGCCCTTGTCGGCGATCTGCTTCTGCAAGTAGGGGTCGCGGTAGTCGGCGGCGGTCTCGAAGTCGCCGCCGAAGGTGGTTTCGGAATAGCTGACGAAGGCGGGCCAATAGAGACGACCGTCGTACTTGATCAAAAATGGCCTGTCGTTGGCGATCAGCTCCGCAAACAGCGAGACCACGAACAGGACCATGAAGATCCAGAACGACCAGTACCCCCTGCGATTGGCCTTGAAGTTCTGCCAGCGGCGGCGGTTGAGCGGCGACGGCGTGAAGGCATGGCGCGTCATCGGCACGGCCTCGCCGAGCGGCGATTGCGTCGTGGTCTCGACCGGCTGGGGTGCGGTGATCGTCATCAGACCTCACGCGCCTCGAAGTCGATCCGTGGATCGACCCACATATAGGCGAGGTCGGAGATCAGATTGACCACGAGGCCGACCAGCGAAAAGATGAACAACGTGCCGAACACCACGGGATAGTCGCGGTTCAAGACGCTTTCGAAACCGAGCAGGCCGAGCCCGTCGAGCGAGAAGATGGTCTCGATCAGGAGCGAGCCGGAGAAAAAGGCGGAAATGAACGCGCTCGGAAAACCCGCGATCACGATCAGCATCGCGTTGCGGAAGACGTGATTATACAGCACCTGCCGCTCGCCGCAGCCCTTGGCGCGCGCCGTCATCACATATTGCTTGCGGATCTCGTCGAGGAACGAGTTCTTGGTCAGCAGCGTCATGGTGGCGAAGGCGCCGAGCGCCATCGCGATCAGCGGCAGCGTGAGGTGCCAGAAATAGTCGATGATTTTCCAGTACCAGGGGAACTGCGCCCAGCCGTCCGAGGTCAGCCCGCGCAGCGGGAAGATGTTGAAGAACGAGCCGCCGGCGAACAGGATGATCAACAGGATCGCGAACAGGAAGCCGGGAATCGCAAACCCGACGATGATGATCGCCGAGGTCCAGGTGTCGAACCGCGAGCCGTCCTGCACCGCCTTGCGGATGCCGAGCGGGATCGAGATCAGATAGGTCAACAGCGTCATCCAGATCCCGAGCGACATCGAGACCGGCAGCTTCTCCTTGATCAGCTGGATCACGCTGACGTCGCGAAAGTAGCTCTTGCCGAAATCGAACCGCGCGAAATTCCACACCATCAGCGCGAAGCGTTCGTAGGCCGGCTTGTCGAAGCCGAACTGCGCTTCCAGCTTCTTGATGAATTCCGGATCGAGCCCCTGCGCGCCGCGGTATTTCGAGCTGACGGCGTCCGCCGATGCGCCGACCTGGCCGCGCGGACCCATGTCGCCGCCGCCCCCCGATATTCTGGAGGTGCCACCGGTGTCGGCGCCGGAGAGCTGCGCGAGCACGCGCTCGACCGGACCGCCCGGCGCGAACTGCACCACGATGAACGACACGAACAGGATGCCGAGCAGCGTCGGGAGCATCAGAAAAATACGGCGGGCGATATAAGCGGCCATGAATTATTTCGCCTGCTCGAGTTTCGCAGCCTTGTTGGCCTCGAACCACCAGTTGTCTGGCGCTCCGGTGCCTTGCGTGTAGCGTGCCGGCTTGGGCGGATGGGAAAATTGATCCCAATAGGCGATCGGGTGATTGGTGCGAAACCACTGCGGCACCCAATAGCGGCCGGCCCGAAACACCCGATCCAGCGCACGGCACGCGATCGTCAGATCAGCGCGCGTTTCGGCGCCGATGGCCTTGTCGACCAGCGCGTCAATCGCAGGATTAGCTACTCCCGCCAGATTGTACGACCCCTTGGTGGCCGCCGCATGCGATGTGAAGTAAGGCCGCAGGCTGTCACCCGGCGTCGGCGACATGCTGAGGCGCATCGTCGTCATGTCGAAGTCGAACGACTCCACGCGAGCGCGATACTGTACGGCGTCGATCAGCCGGATTTCCGCCTCGATCCCGAGCAGTTCCAGGTTCTTGATGAAGGTCGCATGATGCGGTTTGAACGAGGGCTCGTCGAGCAGAAACTCGATCTTCAAGACTTCGCCGTTCGGCAGCAGGCGCTTGCGGTCCTTCACCATAAGTCCCGCGTCCTGCAGCAACTGCCCGGCCTTGCGTAGCAAAGTCCGGTCCTGGCCCGACCCATCCGACACCGGCGGCACGAACGGCTCGCCGAACACCTCGGCGGGCACCTGCCCGCGGAACGGCTCGAGCAGCTTCAGCTCTTCAGGCGACGGCAACCCGGTCGCCACCATGTCCGAATTCTGGAACGGCGAAACCGTGCGCGCATAGGCGCCGTACATCACGGTCTTGTTGGTCCATTCGAAATCGAACGCGTTGATGACCGCTTCGCGTACCCTGGGGTCTTTCAGCTTGTCGCGGCGGGTGTTGAAGAACCAGCCCTGCCCACCCGAAGGCAATTCATCCGGCAGGGTTTCACGTTTGACCCGGCCGTCCTTGACCGCGGGAAAATCGTAACGGGTGGCCCAGATGCGCGCCGTGAATTCCTCGCGGTAGAGATAATTCTTGCCGGTAAAGCCTTCGAACGCGACATCGCGGTCGCGATAGAACTCATAACGCACGGTGTCGAAATTGTAGCTGCCGCGATTGACGGGAAGATCGGCCGCCCACCAGTCCTTGACGCGGTCGTATTCGACGAAGCGGTTGATCTCGTATTTGCCGACCTTGTACGGTCCCGAACCGAGCGGGATATCGGTGGTCGATTCCTCGAATGGCCGCGTCGCGTAGTAGGCTTTGGAGAAGATCGGCAGGCTAGCGACATAAAGCGGAACGTCGCGCGCGCGGTTTGGCGCAAACATCACGGCCACCGTCGCATCGTCGAGCGCCTCGGCCTTCACCATGTCGCGCAGCTGGACCACAATCAGCGGATGGCCTTTTTCCTTCAGCGTGTTGAGCGAGAAGGCGACGTCGTGCGCCGTCATCTTCGAGCCATCGCGAAAGCGAGCCTCGGGGCGCATGGTGAAGCGGTAGGTGAGCTTGTCCGGCGAAATCCGCACCGACTTCGCCGCAAGGCCATACATCGCGTCGGGCTCGTCATTGGCGCGCGCCATCAGCGAATCAAAGGTCAGCTCCATGCCCTTGGCGCCCTCGCCCTTGAGGATGAAAGCGTTGAACGAATTGAACGTCTGGAAGGACTGGTTGTAGGCGCGGGTCGACGGGATCGTGGAAAACAAGCCGCCCTTCGGCGCATCCGGATTGACGTAGTCGAAATGCTTGAAGTCAGCCGGGTATTTCAGGTCGCCGAAGACCGACATGCCGTGCATCTCGGTGCCGCCATTGTCGGCGGCGGCGGGACGAAACATGCTGGCACTCACCGCGCCGAGGCCGAGCCCCAGCACGTGCCGGCGATTGAGGTGCGCCATCCGGTTTTCCTTGCGCTTTTCCTTCAACTGCGCTTTCCGATCTTGGCTGCCTTTTCGGCATCATACCACCACAGCGAGGGAAGGCCCGAACGGCCGTATTTTGGCAACGGCTCGGCGTGGCTGAAACGATCCCAGCGGGCGTAGCGCGAGAAACCATAGGTGAATTGGGGTATGACATAGAAGTTCCAGAGCAGCACACGGTCCAGCGCTCGGGTCGCCGCCACCAATTCCTCACGGTCCTTGGCAAAAATCACTTGCTCGATCAGCGCATCGACGGCGGGATTCTTGATGCCGACGGTGTTCCTCGAACCCGGCTGATCGGCGGTGCGCGAACTCCAGAATTCCCGTTGCTCATTGCCCGGTGACAGAGACTGCCCCCATTGGTCGATGATCATGTCGAAATCGAAACTGCGGATGCGATTTTGATATTGCGCGTCATCGGCCACCCGGATCGACGTCGTGACTCCGATGCGCTCAAGTGATGGCTTGAAAAACAGGGCAATGCGCTCGGCGGGCGGATCCTGCACCAGGATTTCCACGGTAACAGGCTTGCCGTTGCTATCAACGAGCTTCTGGTCGCGTACCAGAAAGCCTGCCTCCTTCAGAAGCCTCGCACTCTCCCGCAAATTGGCGCGCACCGCCTCCGGATTACCGCCAACCGGATTGACATAGGGCTTTGTGAAGACTTCGGCCGGCACCTTGTCACGCACCGCTTCGAGGATTTGCAGTTCACGTCCTTCCGGCAACCCGGATGATGCAAGCTCTGTACCCTCGAAGTAGCTGTTGATGCGCTTGTACTGGCTATAGAAGAGCTGCTTGTTCATCTCCTCGAAATCGTAGGCGTAATTGAATGCCCGCCGCAAACGCGCATCCTTGAATTGATCCCGGCGCAAATTGAGCACGAAGGCCTGCATCCGGCCTGAATCGTTGATCTTGAATTCTTCCTTGACGACCCGCTTTTCGACGACAGCCGGAAATTCATACTGGGTTGCCCATTGCTTGGCCGAATTCTCGCTAATCCAGTCCGCTTGGTCTGCCTTGAAGGCCTCCAGCGCAACCAGATTGTCGCGAAAGAACTCGAAGCGCAGTTGGTCGAAATTGTTCGTTCCAATTTGAGCCGGAATTTGCGCACCCCAATAGTCCTTAACGCGCTCTAGGGTGACGGAGCGGCCCGCAACGAATTCCTTGATCCGATAAGGACCCGAGCCCAGCGGCGGCTCCAATGTCGTCGACGAGATGTCGCGCTTGCGGCCCTGGCTGTCGGTGCCTTCCCAATAGTGCTTGGGCAAGACCGGCAATTCACCGACGATGGTCGGCAGTTCACGATTTCCCGGACCGTCAAAAGTGAACTTGATATCGCGCTCGCCGGCCTTCTCTGTCTTGACCACGTGCCGGTAATAGGAGCCGTACATCGGGCTGAACTGCTTCAACGCATCAATCGAGAAAATCACATCTTCGGGCGTGACCGGCTTGCCGTCGTGCCAGCGCGCCTCCTTGCGGAGACGGTAGACGACCCAGGAAAAGTCTTCCGGATGAGCCGCCGCTTCGGCCAGTAGGCCATATTCGGTGACGACCTCGTCCTGCGATTTGGTCATCAGCGTCTCATAGATCAGCGTGGCGGCCGGCGCGAGCGAGCCTTTAACGCCGGCGACGGCGAGATTGAAGTTATCAAACGTGCCGATCGAGATCATCCGGGCGACGCCGCCCTTGGGGGCGCTCGGATTGACATAGTCGAAATGTTTGAAGTCGGCTGGATACTTGATGTCACCGAACAGGGAGAGCGCGTGGCGCCATTGCAGCCCATTGATTTCGGACTGGGCGCGGGCGACTTCAATCGCGAAAAGGTTCGCATTAAGCCCCAGCGCCGGGGCCATCGCCGCCACAGCGCCGCCTTGCAGGAGATGTCGTCGGGTGATCGCCAATGCAGAATTCCTGTTGCTGTGGGACCAAGGTCTGATCTTCAGGGCATAATCGCAGGGGTACGATCCTAATCAGAAAACCGGTGTCCGCTTTTCCGGATCATGCTCCAGTGAGGGCCCAGTATAAGGCAAGGGTGCGACGAATTTCGTTGCTTTTTCCTCATGTTATCAGCCAACGCAACGCGCCGGTGCGGCGAAAGGTCCCGATAACAACAACGCGATATGCAAACGGCCAGGCAATGCCTGGCCGTCATGTCGCCGAAGTCCATGCAGGACTGTCGAAATGTTATTTCGCCGCCGTCGGCAGCGGCACCGGCTTGTCCGCCAGCGTGGCCAGATAAGCAATCACGTCGGCGCGCTCGCTGTCCTTTGTGATACCGGCAAAGCCCATCGCGGTGCCCGGAATAAAGCCCTTCGGATTGGCGAGGAACTTGTTCATGTCGTCAAAGGTCCAGGTGCCACCCTTGCCCTTCATCGCGGCCGAGAAGTTGAAGCCGGCGCGCCCCTCGCCCTTCTTCTCGTTGATGACACCGAACAGGTTCGGACCGACCCGGTTGGGGCCGCCCTTTTCGAAGGTGTGGCAGGCCGCGCACTTCTTGGCGGCGCCGGCGCCCTTTTCAACCGAGGCGGTCTGCAGCAATTTCTCGATCGGCTCTGACGGCGCCGCGGCTTCCTTGGCCCCGCCCTGCGTCACTTCCTTCACGGCGATCTCGAAGCCCGGCTTTTCCGGCATATGGGGCGCGAAAATCGCGTTGGCGGCGAAGCTCGTCACCAGGACGAGAAGACAGGTGGCGAGAACGGCGCCGAGAATTTTGTTGAGTTCGAAGGAGTCCATAGTGGCTCAGGCTCCAGGCCTTAAAGGATCGACTTAAAGGCCGGCAAACGGCCGCGGTTTAGCCTCAGGAATCAGGCTTTCGCGCCGCACCCTCAGCAGGGTTGAGATATCGGTTTGCCCGGGCTCTGGCAACCCGTATAAACGCCCCGACTTTCCGCCAATCCCCATTATTTCCGGCCTGTTTTCGCTAGCCCGTGACCTCGCACCCGATGACCGAAACCCGCAACCTGGTGCTGATTCCCGCCCGCATGGCCGCCACAAGGCTGCCCGGCAAGCCGCTCTTGGACATCGGCGGGGTGCCGATGATCATCCATGTGCTGCGGCGGGCGGAAGCTGCCAACATCGGCCGGGTCGCGGTCGCCACCGACACGGCGGAAATCGCCGCCGCGGTGACGGCCCATGGCGGCGAAGCGGTCATGACCCGCCCAGACCACCCGTCCGGCTCGGACCGGATTTACGAGGCGATGAAGGCGCTCGATCCCGACGGCGAGGCCGAGATCATCGTCAATCTGCAAGGCGATTTTCCGACCATCTCGCCGGAGAATATCCGTGACGTGCTGCCGCCGCTGGCCGATCCGGCGGTCGATATCGCGACGCTGGCGGCCCAAATCCATACCGAGGAAGAGGACCTCGCGCCGAGCGTGGTCAAGGCGGTCGGCTCGCCGATCGGCCCGCGGCGGTTGCGGGCGCTTTATTTTACGCGGGCGACGGCGCCCACCGGCGTCGGGCCACGCTACCATCATATCGGCCTTTACGCCTATCGCCGCGCCGCGCTGGAGCGCTTTGTGGCGCTGCCGCCCTCGCCGCTCGAGCAGCAGGAGAAACTCGAGCAGCTCCGAGCGCTGGAAGCCGGCATGCGGATCGACGTCATGATCGTGGACACGGTCCCGCGGGGCGTCGATACCCCGGCCGACCTCGAAACCGCCCGCCAGATGCTGGCCAAAACCTGAACGGCTGATACAAGGCCCCCAGAAAGACGACATGACAAGCAAGCTGAAAATCGCGTTCCAGGGCGAACCTGGTGCCAACTCCCATATCGCCATCGTCGAGGCCTATCCGGACGCCGAGCCGTTGCCGTGCCCGACCTTCGAGGACGCGCTGGCCGCGATCTCCTCAGGCGAAGCGGATTTGGGGATGATCCCGATCGAGAATTCGGTCGCCGGCCGCGTCGCCGACATCCATCATCTGCTGCCGCATTCCGGGCTGTTCATCGTCGGCGAGTGGTTTCTGCCGATCCACCACCAGCTGATGGCGCCGCGCGGCGCCAAACTCGCCGACATCAAGACCGTCGAGAGCCACGTCCACGCGCTCGGCCAGTGCCGCCGCATCATCCGCAAGCTTGGCATCAAGCCGGTCGTTTCGGGCGACACCGCCGGAAGCGCGCGCATCGTCGCCGAACGCGGTGACAAGCATTGCGCCTCGATTGCGTCACGCCTCGCCGCCAATATCTACGGTCTCGACATTCTGGCCGAGGACGTCGAGGACGAGGCCCACAACACCACGCGCTTTGTGGTGCTGGCGCGCGAAGCCCAGTGGGCCGAGCAGGGATCGGGGCCGCTGGTCACGACTTTTGTTTTCCGGGTGCGCAACCTTCCCGCCGCGCTCTACAAGGCACTCGGCGGTTTTGCCACCAACGGCGTCAACATGACCAAGCTGGAAAGCTACATGGTCGACGGCGAATTCTTCGCCACGCAATTCTACGCCGATGTCGACGGCCACCCCGAGGACCGGAGCCTGGCGTTCGCGCTGGAGGAGCTGAAATTCTTCTCTCGTGAATTCCGCATCGTCGGCGTCTACCCGGCGCAGCCGTTCCGCCTGACGTTCAGCGAGATGGTGGATTAAGTGGCGCGGCGAAACTCTCTCAACACGTCGTCCCGGCCTTGAGCCGGGACCCATAGCCACCGGCCTTCGTGATGAAGGAAGGCAATAACCAGTTCATCCAATAATAATTGCTGCGGCGTATGGGTCCCGGCTCAAGGCCGGGACGACACCGTGCTACGCTGCGGCTTTGCTGCTGAGCCCGAACGCATCCGCCAGCAAGCTATACGACTTCTTGCGCGCGTCGTGATCGTAGACCGCGGTGATGACCATCAGTTCGTCCGGCTGGCTTGCCGTGATCATCGGCTGCAGCTTGGCCATCAGCGTTGCCGGGTTGCCGACGAACAGCCGCGAGCGGTTGCGCGCGATCGAGGCCCGTTCGGCGTCCGAATAGGGATAGGCCAGCGCCTCCTCGACATCAGGCAGTGGCAGATACTGGCCGCGGTCGCGGCGCAGGCGATTGAGGTCCATCGAGGACGCCAGCTTTTCGGCCTCGGCGTCGGTTTCGGCGGCAACGGCGGCGACCGCCAGAATGCCGTGCGGCGCCGGGCGCCAGCCCGACGGTTTGAAGCGCGCGCGGTAATGCGTCATCGCCTCGATCGCGTCATAGGAGGCGAAGTGATGCGCGAACGCGAAACCCATGCCGACCTGGGCGGCAAGTTCGGAACTGTAGTCGCTGGAGCCCAGCAGCCAGATCGGCGGCAGCGGCGAATCGTCCGGCATCGCGACCACATTGTTGTAGGGGTGGCCGGCCGGGAACTCGCGCGTCTCCCACAGGATGAGCTCCTGCAGCCGTTCGAGGAAATCGTCACCCTCGCGCTTGTCGAGCCGGCTGCGCAACGCGTAAGCCGTGGCGCCATCGGTGCCCGGCGCACGGCCGAGTCCGAGGTCGATGCGGCCTGGGAACAGCGCCTCCAGCATCTTGAAGCGTTCGGCCACCACCAGCGGCGCGTGATTGGGCAGCATCACGCCGCCGGAGCCGACGCGGATGTTTTTCGTCACCGCCGCGATCTGTCCGATCATCAGATCGGGTGCGGGGCTCGCGACCGAGGTGAGGTTGTGATGCTCGGCAAGCCAGTACCTGACATAGCCAAGCTCATCGACATGGCGCGCCAGATCGATGCTGTTGCGCAAGGCCGCAGCGGGTTTGGTGCCTGTGGTGACGACGGAGAGGTCGAGGACTGAAAGCGGGATCATCGCCCTAGACTAGTGCGGCCGGCGGAAGCGACAAAGGCCCGGCCTGCGCAGATCAGGCCCGCGCTGCCGGCGACGGGAGTCAGGACTCGAGACCGCTCCGCGTGGGACATGACGCCATATGCAGGATTGATATCGATCCAGCCCACCAACTGGTTGAAGCATCTTGCAGGACTTAGAAATGGCATAACTATCTGTACTATATAATCTTTTTGTACCGTCTGGCTCGAAGATCATTCTGCCCACCATCCTATTATAACGGCCACAAATTTCACTATTCACGTAAAAATTGGGCAAATTCCCATCCTTGATGGGCTGTATGGACGGCCTCGTTTGGCCTATTTTAGCTGATGGCCGCTCGGCCTGATGCCCCTCCGCCTGTGGAGCCTGTGAGTGCCATGACCGAAGTTACGTCCGCTGCGTCCATTCACCGCGCGCTGCAATCGCCAAAAATCTCCTTTGAGTTCTTCCCGCCGAAAACCGAGGAGATGGAGCGCTCGCTCTGGGAAACCATCAACCGGCTGGCGCCGCTTGCCCCCAATTTCGTGTCGGTGACCTATGGCGCCGGCGGATCCACGCGGGAGCGCACCCATTCGACCATCGCCCGCATCCTGAAAGAGACCAATCTGACGCCGGCCGCGCATCTGACCTGCGTCGGCGCCCCGAAGGGCGAGATCGACGACGTGGTCGCGCGCTATCACGAGATCGGCGTCCGCCACATCGTGGCGCTGCGCGGCGACCCCACCACCGGCATCGGCACCGCCTACAACGCGCATCCCGATGGCTATCAAAGCTCGCCCGACCTGATCGCCGGCATCAAGAAGCGCTATCCCGATTTTGAAATCTCGGTCTCGGCCTATCCGGAGAAGCATCCGGAGAGCCCGAACCTCGACGCCGACATCGACACGCTGCAGGCCAAGGTCGACGCCGGTGCGGCGCGCGCCATCACCCAGGTGTTCTTCGATAACGACCTTTATCTGCGCTACCTCGACCGCGTCCGCGCCCGCGGCATCAACATCCCCGTAGTGCCCGGCATCATGCCGATGCACAATTTCAAGCAGGCCCGCAGCTTCGTGACCCGCGCCGGCACCACGGTGCCGTCCTGGCTCGCCGACAAGTTCGAAGGGCTCGACGACGACGCCGAGACGCGAAAGCTCGTGGCCGCAACTGTCGCGGCGGGCCAGGTGCAGAAATTGGCAAAGCAGGGCGTCGACACCTTTCACTTCTACACCATGAACCGCGCGGACCTCGTGTTCGCGATCAGCCATTTGCTGGGCATCCGTCCCAATGGCGCACAGAAAGCTGCCTGATCCGATGACCGTACCTGTGTCCCCGAAGCGAACCGCCCTGCGCGCGGCTGCCCGCGAACGCATCCTGGTGCTCGATGGCGCCATGGGCACCATGATCCAGGGCCTGCAATATGACGAGGCCGCGTTCCGCGGCGAGCGCTTCAAGGATTTCCACCGCGACGTCCGCGGCAACAACGATCTGCTGATCCTGACCCAGCCGCAGGCGATCGAGGACATCCACGCCGATTATTTGCGCGCCGGCGCCGACATCGTCGCGACCAATACCTTCTCCTCGACCTCGATCGCGCAGGCCGATTACGACATGTCGGACCTCGCCTACGAACTCAATCGCGACGGCGCGCGGCTCTGCCGCAACGCCGCCGAGCGCGTCACCGCCGAGGACGGCAAGCCGCGTTTCGTCGCCGGCGCCTTGGGCCCGACCAACCGCACCGCCTCGATCTCGCCTGATGTGTCCAACCCCGGCTACCGCGCCGTCACGTTTGACGATCTGCGCAAGTCCTATGGCGAACAGATCAACGGTCTCCTGGACGGCGGCGCCGACCTGCTGCTGGTCGAAACCATTTTCGACACGCTGAACGCCAAGGCGGCGCTCTACGCGATCTCGGAAATCTGCGAAGAACGTAATATCGACGTGCCCGTGATGATCTCGGGCACCATCACCGACAAATCCGGCCGCCTCCTCTCCGGGCAATTGCCTGAGGCCTTCTGGAATTCGGTGCGGCATGCCAAGCCGATCACGATCGGCTTCAACTGCGCGCTCGGCGCCGAGGATCTGCGCGCCCACATCGCCGACATCGGCCGCGTCGCGGATACGCTGGTGTGCGCCTATCCGAACGCCGGCCTGCCCAACGAGTTCGGCCAGTACGACGAGAGCCCGGAGTTCATGGCGGGCCTGATCGGCGAGTTCGCACAAGCCGGCCTCGTCAACATCGTCGGCGGCTGCTGCGGCACCACGCCCGCCCACATCGCGGCGATTGCGGCGGCCGTCGCCCCGCACAAGCCCCGCGCCGTTCCGGAGATTGAGCCGCGTCTGCGGCTGTCCGGCCTGGAGCCGTTTGAGCTCACGCCCGCGATCCCGTTTGTAAACGTCGGCGAGCGCACCAACGTCACGGGTTCGGCGAAATTTCGTAAACTGATCACCGCTGGCGACTACACCGCGGCCCTGCAGGTCGCGCGCGACCAGGTCGAGAACGGCGCCCAGATCATCGACGTCAACATGGACGAAGGCCTGCTCGACTCCGAAGCCGCGATGGTGACGTTCCTCAACCTCGTCGCCGCCGAGCCCGATATCGCCCGCGTCCCCGTCATGGTGGACTCCTCGAAATTCAGCGTGATCGAAGCCGGCCTGAAATGCGTTCAGGGCAAGCCGGTGGTGAACTCGATCTCGATGAAGGAGGGCGAGGAAAAATTCATCCACGAGGCCCGCATTGCGCAGCGCCATGGCGCGGCCGTGGTCGTGATGGCGTTCGACGAGGTCGGACAGGCCGATACGTTCGCGCGCAAGACCGAGATCTGCAAACGCGCCTATGACATCCTGGTCGACCAGCTCGGCTTCCCGCCCGAGGACATCATCTTCGACCCGAACATCTTTGCGATCGCGACCGGGCTGGAGGAGCACAATAATTACGGCGTCGACTTCATCGAGGCGACGCGCTGGATCCGCCAGAACCTGCCGCATGCGCATATTTCCGGCGGCGTTTCGAACCTGTCGTTCTCGTTCCGCGGCAACGAGCCGGTGCGCGAGGCGATGCATTCGGTGTTCCTGTATCACGCCATCAAGGCCGGCATGGACATGGGTATCGTCAATGCCGGGCAGATGATCGTCTATGACGACATCGATCCCGAGCTGCGCCAGGTATGCGAAGACGTCATCCTCAACCGCGATCCCGGTGCGTCCGAAAAACTGCTGGCGCTGGCGGAGAAATTCCGCGGCAAGGAGAAGCAGACCAAGGAGCAGGATCTGGCCTGGCGCGAATGGACGGTCGAGAAGCGGCTTTCTCACGCGCTGGTGCACGGCATCACCGAATATATCGAGGAAGACACCGAGGCGGTGCGCAAGACCGTCGAGCGGCCGCTCAACGTGATCGAAGGCCCGCTGATGGACGGCATGAACATCGTCGGCGACCTCTTCGGCGACGGCAAGATGTTCCTGCCGCAGGTGGTGAAGTCCGCCCGCGTCATGAAGCAGGCGGTGGCCTATCTGATGCCGTTCATGGAAGAGGAGAAGGCGCGCAACCTCGCCAATGGCGTCACCAGCAACGGCGGCCGCAACGCCGCCGGCAAGATCGTGCTCGCGACCGTCAAGGGCGACGTCCACGACATCGGCAAGAACATCGTCGGCATCGTGCTGCAATGTAACAATTTCGAGGTGATCGACCTCGGCGTCATGGTGCCGGCCGCCAAGATCATCGAGACCGCCAAGGCCGAGGGCGCCGACATCATCGGGCTGTCCGGCCTGATCACGCCCTCGCTGGACGAGATGAGTTTTCTCGCCGGCGAGATGCAACGGCAGGGCATGAACATGCCGCTGTTGATCGGTGGCGCCACCACCAGCCGCGTTCACACCGCCGTCAAGATCGACCCGAACTACAAGGGCGGCCCGGTGGTTCATGTCAACGACGCCAGCCGCGCCGTCGGCGTGGCTTCTTCGCTGCTGTCGCCGGACCGCCGCGAGGCCTATGCCGCCGACATCCGGACCGAATACGCGAAAATCTCCGCGGCGCATTTCCGCGCCCAGGCCGACAAGAAGCGGCTGAAGCTGGCGGATGCGCGCGCCAACGCGATGACCATCGATTTCGCCAAGACGCCGCCATCGAGGCCGGCGTTCCTCGGCATCCGGAGCTTTGACGCCTACGACCTTGTTGAATTGGCCGAATACATCGACTGGACGCCGTTCTTCCAGACCTGGGAACTGACCGGGCGCTTCCCGGCCATTCTCGACGATCCCAAGATCGGCGAAGTCGCCCGCTCGCTCTATGACGACGCCCGCAAGATGCTGGACCTGATCATCAAGGAGAAGTGGTTCACGGCGCGCGCCACCATTGGCTTCTGGCCGGCCAACGCTGTCGGCGACGACATCAAGGTGTACGCGGACGATACCCGGAAGACCGAGATCGCGACCTTCCACACGCTGCGCCAGCAACTGGAGAAGCGCGAAGGCCGCTTCAACTCGGCATTGTCCGACTTCATCGCGCCGGTCTCTTCCGGCGTGCCCGACTATATCGGCGCCTTCGTCGTCACCGCCGGGATCGGCGAGGACGTCGTCGCCGACCGCTTCAAGAACGCCAATGACGATTACTCCTCGATCCTGTGCAAGGCACTGGCCGATCGTCTCGCCGAAGCCTTCGCCGAACGGATGCATGCGCGCGTACGCCGGGAATTCTGGGGCTATGCACCGGACGAGGCGCTGGCGCCGGATCAGCTGATCCTTGAACAATATGCCGGCATCCGCCCCGCGCCCGGTTACCCCGCGCAGCCTGATCACACCGAGAAGGCGACGCTGTTCCGGCTGCTCGACGCGGAGAACACCGCGGGCGTAAAACTCACCGAGAGTTATGCGATGTGGCCGGGCTCGTCGGTGTCCGGACTCTATTTCAGCCACGCCGAGAGTTTTTACTTCGGCGTCGGCAAGATCGAGCGCGACCAGGTCGAGGACTACGCCGCGCGCAAGGGCATGAGCGTCGCCGAGACCGAGCGCTGGCTGGCCCCGGTGCTGAATTACATTCCGTCGCAGGATCAGCCGGCGGCAGCGGCGCCTGCGCCGATCGCGGCAGTCCCCGCCAACGATGTCGCCTCGCATCCGCCGGGGTGCACCTGCGCGGTGCATCTGGCGTATCGCAAGAAGGCGGTGGGAGCGTAAGGCTTCCCGGCATATACCACTGTCATCACCGGGCTTGACCCGGTGATCCATCTTCAGGAGACTCTCTCGAAGGTGGATGGATGCCCGGGTCAAGCCCGGGCATGACAGAGTGTGCCGAGGCTCCTCCATGAAATTCTTCTCCTTCTGGCGATCGCTGGCGAGCTTTCGCGTTCGCATCGCGCTCAATCTGAAGAACCTGCCGGCGGAAGTCGTGTTCATCGATCTCGACGCCAACGCGCAGCGCGGTGAAGAATATCGCCGCGTCAATCCGCAGATGGCGCTGCCGTCGCTGGTGCTGGATGACGGCACCGTGCTGTTTCAGTCGCTCGCGATCCTCGAATATCTCGAGGAGATGCATCCCGCTCCGCCGCTGCTGCCGGCCGATCCGCGCGCCCGCGCCCGGGTGCGCGGGCTCGCGCAAATGGTCGCCTGCGAAGGCCATCCGCTGCTGACGCCGCGGGTGCGCCGCTATCTCGATCACGAACTGAATTTGCGCGACACCCAGCAGGCCGCATGGCGGCGACACTGGACCGTGGAGACGCTGGCGGCGCTGGAAGGCCATCTTGCCGGCCACACGGACACGGGGCGCTTTTGCCAAGGTGATGCGCCAACATTTGCAGACATCTGCATGGTCGGGCACGTCACCGCGGCGGTCAATCAGCAGATCGACCTTGCGCCCTATCCGGCCGTGAAGCGCATCTATGATGCCGCGATGGCGCTGCCGGAATTTGCCAGCGCGCATCCATCGATGCAGCCCGATACGCCGGAGGCGATGCGGCCGAAGGGGTGAGTGAACTTATCGTCCCGGCGAACGCCGGGACCCATACCGCGTGATCTCTCGATGAGGACTCGGTAACAGAGACCATTCGCAAAACCTCTTCCTGTGGTTATGGGTCCCGGCTCAAGGCCGGGACGACGGCGGTGTTTGTTGCGACACTCTGCACTGAACGCACCTTCACGATGTCGCGGCCTGCTGCGCCCGAGCTTTGCCAGAAATTTCCTTGCCCTCCAATGAGAGGGTGCAGGGAAGACCGGGTGCGCGCTGCACCCGCGGTCCCGTGTGCGGTTTGCACTAAGTAGGCTGCACACGAGCATACAGGGCAGCGGAGAACACCCGGCCTTCCCTGCGCAATGGCTTTACGACTTATGCCGTGATCTCCCCGGAGACGAGTTCTGGTTGACTCCGTCGCCGCCGTTTCCGCTTGCGCTTCTCCGACAGCTTGACGCCTGTAACGGGCGCCAGGACCACACGGTTTTGCCGTACGCTTAATCCACGCCGTCGTCAGACGTGAACCAGCGTCCACCGCAACCCGCCGCGCGTTCGTGACGTGCGCACGCCCCTCTTGTCGGGCGGGACGCGACGATTCAAACCGCTGATTTGCCCGACGAGGGAAGCGGAATTTTGCCCGTCGGGTTAATTTGTCGCAGCCACTCTCGCTACGTCGTCATTGCCTGCGACAAACGCGAAGCGTTTGCGCAAGGGAGCGACAGCGACGAAGCAATCCATGCCTCCGCAAGTGGTGCCATGGATTGCTTCGCGGAGCCTGTCATCCGGCGGCGCTACGCGCCGACCGGGTGGCTCGCAATGACGGAGCTGGATTGTCATTTGCACGTCCGATCCACTGTGTGCGCCAGCTCACATTCAAGCGATGATGCCCGCCGTACTCACGAACGGCCGAAGCAAATCCTTCCCAAGGCTTCGCGCAGGATGCAGTTGTAGCTCAGTTGGTTAGAGCGCCTGTCTGTGGAACAGGAGGTCGGTGGTTCGAACCCACCCAACTGTACCAGCCTTTCAAGGCGGTCAAATCAGCTTTCATCGCAACTCCCATTTTGCCTGGTTCTCCATCGAGCAGAACCAACTATTTGCCGAGCCCGAATTTCACTGCGGCCGACGGCAGGTGAGCCGCAAGGAGTTGCACCATGTCGCGACGCTGGTTGCGATCCTCAATACGTGCTGACGATCGCAATTTTCTTCATGACCGAGCGGACACCTGAACAACTGTTCAGAAATTTTCCATGAACGATGTGAATGACGCGCGCGTCAAACGGCCATGCACACGATTCGACACATTGACACGATCGGCGACGAAGCAATTTCGGCGCGCGTCATTGTGGCGCACGCCGAGATGAATGTGCAGTTCGTGTCTGATTTGCCTTGCGGATTCGCTTGCCGGTCCACGCTTCAAGAAGAGGCGAGTGCACCAACGTGTTTCAGCTCACGTTCAGCCGACGACGACGATCATAGGGTTCGAACTACGGAGCAGATCCCCTGCTACCACAACCCAAGGAGCTACCATGTCGTTTCGTAAAGCAATCCTCTCCGCGTTCGCTGCAACCGCCATCCTGGTTGCCGGCGTCTCCGCAAGCAGCGCGGGGCATTGGCGTCACCATCACGGCCATCATCACCACGGCCATCACCATCATGGTCATCACCATCATGGCCACCACCACCATCACGGTCACTGGCATTGGCGCTGGCACCGTCATCATGGCCATCACCATCATCATGGCCATCATCATCACCACGGTCACCACCATCACGGTCACCACCACCACCACTAACGACGAAAAGCCGGCCGACGCCGTCGGCCGGCTTAACGCCTCGGCTTGATCGCCATCGCTGGAGAATGACAATGAAGAAATTTCTACTGGTTGCGGCGCTCTTGTCTTCGTCGGCCAGCGCCTGGGCGCACGATCACCAGGGAACGAATGGCGGCAGGGTCGAGGATGCCGGCTCGTACCATGTCGAGCTGGTTTCGAAATCCGAGAAGGTCGACCTCTACATCAGCGATGCGAACCAGAAGCCGATCGCCGCAACCGGATACAAGGCCGTTGGCATCTTCGTCGTGAATGGCAAAGCCCAACGCATTGCGATGGAACCTGCCGGAAGCGGGCGGCTTTCCGGAACCGCCAGCGATACGCTGACGGCGCAGCCGAAGGGGGTGGTGCAACTGACCTCACCCGATGGCAAGACAGTGCAAGCCAAATTCAACTGAGGTTGGGGGATGCCGACCGTAATAGTATTCAGTTTCGAGCGTGAATATACACCCGGTCTGGACCAGCAGCCCCGTTCATCAAAGCCTCGTGAACCGTTGCTGGCCTGAAGGCGACAGAAAGATGCAAGACGACTACAAATGGCTCGCAGCTCGCGTTAGCCATCTTTAATCTGACCTATGCAGGGCCGAGAGCCCTGTGATATTGTGAGCTTGATGAACGCGAACCCAAAGCTTTGGCAGTTTATTTGTGCGGTGATCGTCCTGATCGCCGTTCAATTCGCGCCTGCCTTGGCCCGCGCCCATGCCGACCAGGCCCACCGCCTGCAGGGACATGCCCACGTTCATCATCACGCGGTGCCTCACGCCGCCCATGTGCCGGTGGCGCATCACCTCACCAAGGCTGCGTTCACCAGGGACGTCTTTGCCGAGGCTGCCTTCACCAAAGAGGCCTTCTTCACCAACGAGGCTGACCTCACCGAAGCCAACGGATCTATCCCGCACCGGCTTTTCCTGACCGCAGGTCGGGTGCCCGATGCAGCGCCGATCGACGCGGACGGATGCGTGGACGGTTGTTGCGGGGCGGGCATGGGGTGCTGCGGCGGCGCCGCTTTGGTTGCAGCCTCGCAATGTTTGCCTCCTGCAGTTCATTCGCACCGACTTGATGTCACCGGTGCCGTGCTTGCTTCGGGCATAGAACCCGCAAGCCTGCGTAAACCCCCCCGAGCGTTCACCTGAGCAAAGATATCGCGGCGGCACGATGTGCCGGCCGCGCGAGCGAGAACACGCTTCTTCTCAGGTGAGTCATTCAGATGTCTTTTTTGTTCCGTGCCGCGCGGTGCGTGGCGGCTATGTCATTCCTGCTCATGGCAGGCCCGGTGCTGGCGCACGAAGGCCACGATCATGGCGCGCCCGCTCCGGCGTCGAGCGCCAGTCTCGCGCCGCGTGCCGAGACCGACTCGGATGCGCACGAACTGGTTGCGATTGCGCGCGAAGGCGTGCTCGTCATCTATCTCGACCGGTTCGCAACCAACGAGCCGGTGGATGGCGCCGAAATCGAAATCGAAACGCCCGCCGGGCCGCAGAAGGCCGCAGCCAGGCCGGGCGAGCCCTATCGCCTCGACGCGCCCTGGTCCAGCAAGCCGGGCGCTTACGACCTGATCTTCACGGTCGCGAAAGACGGCAATGTCGATGTGTTGCCCGCCCGGCTGGTGATTCCGGATCTTCCAGGGGCGAAGGCCGGACCGACATCGTGGCTCTCGACCTCCGCCATTGCGGGAGAGGTCGGCTATCACTTCAATCACGACGGCCCGGCGCTGTTCATCGCCATCCTGGCCGGGCTTGCTGCCGGGATCGGCGTCATGGCGCTGATCCGGCGGCGTCGCAGAGCGGCGGCAATGGTTCTCGTCGTCGCCGGCGCGTTCGTCCTGTCCAACAATTCATCGCGCTCCCATGACGGCCATGATCGCGCCGCTCCGGCAGCCGCGATGCAGTCGGTTCGCGACCTCGCACAGCGCCTGCCAGATGGCGGCGTGTTCGTGCCCAAGAGCACGCAACGCATTCTCGCCCTTCGTACCGTGATGACCGAATCCCGTGCGCACCCGCGCGCCATCGAGCTGCCGGGCCGGATCATTCCCGATCCGAACGCCAGCGGCTTCGTGCAGGCTTCGGTGGGCGGCCGCCTCTCAGCCCCGCCCGGCGGTTTTCCGAGACTGGGGACGCCGGTCAAGAAAGGCGACGTGCTCGCTTATGTCGACCCGCCGCTGCAGGCCATCGACGTGTCGGATATGCGCCAGCGCCAGGGCGAACTCGACCAGCAAATTTCCATCGTGGAGCGCCGGCTCGCCCGCTATGAAACGCTGGTGCCGAGCGGCGCCATTGCCCGCTCCCAGCTCGAAGACACGAGGTCGGAGCTGCAGGGCTTGAAAGACCGCCGCGGATCGCTCGACCGGGCGCGCCGTGAGCCCGAAGCGCTGCTGGCGCCAGTCGACGGCGTCGTCGCCGAAGGCACACCGGTGGCCGGACAGATCGCCCAGTCCAATGCGGTGATTTTCCACATCGTCGATCCGACCCGTCTGTGGGTCGAAGCCCGCAGCTTCGATCCGCTGGCCGGCGTTCGCAGCGCGACTGCGAATCTCGGGACCGATCGTACCTTCACGCTGGTCTATCAGGGCTCAGGCTTTGCGGACCGCAATCAATCGATTCCGGTCCAGTTCGCCATTCAGGGCGACCATTCCGGCCTTCGCGCCGGGCAGTTCGTCACGGTGCTGGCCACCACCAATGAGGAAAAGGTCGGCCTTGCGGTGCCGCGGGCCAGTCTGGTGCGCAACGCCAACGGGCAGGAGGTGGTTTACGAACACGTCACGCCGGAGCGCTTCGAACAGCGGCCGGTGCGGGTGGAGCCGCTCGACGGCGACCGCGTGTTCATCGCCACCGGCCTTGCCGGCGGCAAGCGCCTCGTGGTGCAGGGCGCCGAACTGCTCGACCAAGTGCGCTGAGGAGCCGAGCAGATGTTTCGCTTTCTCGTCACACAGTCGCTGCGCAACAGCCTCCTGGTCATCGCGGCTGCGCTGGTCCTGGTATTGCTCGGCATCTTCAGCGCTACCCGGCTGCCGGTGGACGTGTTTCCCGACCTGAACAAGCCGACGGTCACGATTATGACCGAGTCGGACGGGCTCGCGCCCCCAGAGGTCGAACAGCTCGTCAGCTTTCCGATCGAGACCCAGATGAACGGTGTTCCCGGCGTGACGCGGGTCCGCTCGGTTTCCGGCATCGGCCTTTCAATCGTCTATGTCGAGTTCGACTGGGGTACCGATATCTATCGTAACCGGCAGCAGATCGGCGAGCGCCTCAATCTGATCCGGACCCAGTTGCCGCCCAATACGGTTCCGCAATTGGGACCGATCAACTCCATCATGGGGCAGGTGCTGCTGGTCGCGGTGACCAGCGACCGCGCTTCGGCGATGGAAGTGCGCGAGACCGCCGACTTCGTGGTGCGGCCGCGGCTGCTGACCATCCCCGGCGTCGCACAGGTGATTCCGATGGGCGGCGAAGTCCGGCAATACCGGATCGCGCCCAATCCGCCGGCGCTGCGCAGCCTCGGCGTCACCTACGAGCAGGTCGAACTCGCCCTCAATCAGTTCGGCGTCAATACCGGCGGCGGATTTACCGATCAGCATGCCCGCGAATATCTGATCCGCAATATCGGGCGGACCACCAATCTGGACGACCTCCGCAACGTGGTGGTGGCGCAGGTCAATGGCGGGCCGGTCTATCTGAAGCAGGTTGCCACCGTCGAGTTCGCCCCCAAGGTCAAGCGCGGCGACGCCGGCTATATGGGCAAGCCGGCCGTCGTCGTCTCGGTCGAGAAGCAGCCCAACGTCGATACGATCAGGCTCACGCGCGAGATCGAACAGGCCCTGAAGGAAATCACGGCGTCGCTGCCGACGGGCATGAAGGCCGACCAGATCATCTTCCGTCAGGCCAATTTCATCGAGACCTCGATCGGCAATGTCGAGCGTGTCCTGCTCGAGGCCGGCGCGGTCGTCGCCATCGTGCTGTTTCTGTTCCTGATGAACTGGCGGACCACGGCGATCTCGCTGGCTGCGATCCCGGTATCGATCCTGACCACCGCGGTCGTGTTCTATTTTGCCGGCCTGTCGATCAACACGATGACCCTTGGCGGCATCGCCATCGCCATCGGCGAACTGGTCGATGACGCCGTCGTCGACGTCGAAAACATCTTCCGGCGGTTGCGCGAAAATCGCGCCCTGGAGCATCCGCGCTCCGCGTTCGATGTGGTCGTCTCGGCATCCCAGGAAGTGCGCTCCGGCATCGTCTATGCGACCGCCATCATCGTTCTGGTGTTCGTGCCGCTGTTTGCACTGTCGGGCATCGAAGGCCGGCTGTTTGCGCCGCTTGGTCAGGCCTACATCATCTCCATTCTCGCCAGCCTTGCGGTCTCCATCACCCTGACCCCGGTGATGGCGTATCACATGCTTCCGCATCTCAAGCGCCTCGATCATGGCGACAGCGCGCTGGTCGCGATGCTCAAGCGCGCCAATGCGGCCTTGCTCGAACGGGTTTTCCACCATCAGCGCGCCCTGATGGCTGCCGCGCTCGCGGCGGTCGTGATGGCGGCGGTTTCCGCATTCTATCTTCCCCGCGCATTCCTGCCGCCCTTCAACGAGGGCACCTTCACGATCAACATGCTGTTCAATCCGGGAATCTCGCTCGCCGAATCCCATCGCGTCGGGTTGATTGCCGAGCGCCTCATCCTTGAAGTGCCCGAGGTCAAGACCGTTGGCCGGCGAACCGGCCGGGCGGAGCTCGACGAGCATGCCGAAGGCGTCCATTCGTCGGACCTCGAGGTCAATCTCAAGCCATCGAAACGGCCAAAGACCGAAATTGTCGCGGATATAAGGGCGCGGCTCGCCGTGCTTCCCGCTGCGATCAATGTCGGCCAGCCGATTTCGCACCGGCTCGACCATCTGCTTTCGGGCGTCCGGGCCGAAATTGCGCTGAAAGTCTTTGGCGACGATCTGAACAGCCTGCGCGCGACCGCTGACATGTTGCGCGGCAAGCTTTCGGAGATTCCGGGTCTCACCGACCTGCAGGTCGAAAAGCAGGTCCTGATTCCGCAGCTGGAAATCCGCGTCGACTATGGCCGTGCCGCGCTTTATGGCGTGCAGCCGGCCGCCGTGATCCAGCAGCTCAGCCGGCTCTCGAACGGCCGCGTCATTTCACGGGTGGTGGACGGCTATCGCCGGTTCGACGTCACGATGCGGCTGCCGGACCGGCTTCGCACCACGCAAACCCTGGGCGACCTCTTGATCGAAACGCCGGCCGGATGGATCCCGGCGCGGCAGATCGCCGACGTCAAGGAGACCGAAGGCCCCAACCAGATCCTGCGCGAGAACGGCCGCCGCCGTGTGGTGGTGCTGGCGAACGCCGACGGGACGGCCGACATGACCGACATCATCGCGGCGATCCGCAAGGTGACCGCCTCGACCAGGCTTCCCGAGGGTTTCTACGTTCGGCTGGAGGGAACGTTCCAGGCCCAGGAGGAAGCAAGCCGGACCATCGGCGTGCTCTCGCTGCTGTCACTGTTGCTGGTGTTTGCCATTCTCTACAGCCGCTACCGCTCGGCCGTGCTTGCCTTCATCATCATGGGCAACGTCCCGCTGGCGCTGATCGGCTCGGTCGCGGCGCTCTGGCTGGCGGGCCAACCGCTCTCGGTTGCGTCGATGGTTGGATTTGTCACGCTGACCGGCATTGCGGTTCGCAACGGCATCCTGAAAATCAGCCACTACATCAACCTGGCGCTGAAGGAGGGAATGCCGTTCGGGCACGACCTCGTGGTTCGCGGCAGCGTCGAGCGGCTGACGCCGGTCTTGATGACGGCGATGTCGGCCGGTGTCGCGCTGGTGCCGCTGCTGATCGATGCGGCAACGCCCGGCAAGGAAATTCTGCATCCGGTGGCCGTGACGATTTTCGGCGGTCTCCTCAGCGCGACCCTGCTCGACACGCTGCTGACGCCCGTTCTGTTCCTTCGCTATGGCGAAGCGCCGCTGGAGCGGCTGCGAAGAGGCGCTGGCGGCAGTGCGGAGACGGCCGCGGCAAATTCAGCCGCCGAAGCTTTTTGACATCAACATCCGGAGAATGACGGTGAATGCGAAATTTTTGATGGTCGTGGCCGTGCTGGCCTGGTCGACTTGCGCCTCGGCGCACGACGAGAGAGGAACGAATGGCGGCTGGGTCGCGCATGCCGGTTCGTATCACGTCGAACTGGTTTCGAAATCGGACAAGCTCGAACTCTTCGTCAGCGACGAGAACCAGAAATCGATCCCGGCCACAGGGTTCAAGGCGGTTGCCATCCTCGTTGTCGACGGCAAATCGCAGCGAATCCTGCTCCAGCCTGCCGGCAGCGCGCTGCTTTCCGGCACAGCCAGCGTCGCATTGCCGGTTCAGCCAAAAGGTGTCGTTCAACTGACCGGCCCTGATGGAAAGACGGCGCAGGCAAAATTCGACTGAGCGGATTGCGAAGCGAGAGCCAAGTCGATCAACCAAACTCCCGCGGCGAAGCCCGCGGGGATTTTTTCATCGGTGCGGCATTTTGCGCATTGGCTGAGGCAGGACAGGAAACCGGTCTGAACCGGACGGCTCTAGCCAATGACATACTTGTTCAATAGAACGGCGCGATATCGGGGTTGAGGATTTTTCGAGAGAGGTTGCATGATTTCATTCGCGCGCATGGTGAAGCTCGCAGGCGTTGCTTCGGTGCTGCTGGTTTCCGCTCCCAATGCCGGTCATGCCCAGGCCGACAACGGCTTTCCGTTCGGGATGGAAATGACCATGGATGTCCCGCCGCAGCCCGGCTCCAAGCGAATACCGAATCTGGAAATCGGCGACCGCGGCGAAGTGGTGCTCGAACTCTGGTGCAAAGGCGGCAAGGGCCAGTTTTCGGTGGCGGGCAACACCGTGATCTTCGTCGCCGGCGCGATGGAGAACCGTAATTGTCCGCCCAATCGCGCCCAGGCCGACGACGAACTGATTGCCGCACTGACCGATGCCGCGACCTGGAAGCGGCAGGGCGATGCGATCTCGTTCATCGGCACCAGAACGCTGCGGTTCCGGCTCAACACGAACTAGGCGCGCGAGTCGAGCCGGAGGCTGCGGCCGCTACCAGCGGAATGAAAAGAAAACCTTCGGCGGCAGCGGCTGCGGATTGAGCGCGACCCAGTCCAGCCTGGAGGTAAACTGGCGCAGCAATCCGCCGACGACGATGATGCCACCGGCAACGCGGTCGAGTTCATCTGATGTCAATGCTTCGGGTTTGACGGGAGTGAAATCGGTCATGGCTGTTTTCCCTTGGTTAGGCGCCGCACGATGCTGCGACGAACGGGATTTTGCCTTTCTCCGCCCCGGCTGTTTGTGACCCAGATCACCGTCAGCCGGCGGCCCGCCTCGTCAGGCCTCCCGTGCATAGCGTTTGAGGGACGCTTTGAGGATACCAAGCATTTCGTCCCTGATGAGATCGCGCGCGCCGCGGGTCCAAGCGGCTGCGAGCGGCAAGCGGTTCATGTCTGATCCCGCCAGCGGAACAAACCGAACGCCACGCGCCGCCATTCGCGACGTCCATCGCGGCACGATGGCAACGCCAATTTCGGCCGCGACGAGATTCACGATGGTCTGCTTTTCATTGGCAATCTGGATGATGCGCGCCTGCAGCCCGGCCTGCGCAAACAGTTTCATGGTCAGATCGTGGCTATGCGGGCGCGAGCGACGCTCGGGGACGATCAGCGGCTGTTCGGCAAGATCGGCGACGGTCACCCGTTTTCTCGACGCGAGGGGATGACGATCCGGTACGGCGACGACCGCGGTCTCGTGTAGGAGAAACAGAAATTCCAGCCGCTTGTCGGGCTTTTCTGGCGGGCGTACCAGGGCGATGTCGAGCCGGCCGGAGATCAGCGCCGGCAACAGCCGGATCGTTTTGTCTTCCGTCAGTTTCACCGTGACGTCAGGTCTCTGTTCGCGAAAGTCGGAAAGCAGCATCGGCAGCAGTCCCGCCGCTGCGCTGTCGATCGCGCCGACGCGGATGATCGCGCCCTGCTTGCGGCCCCGCGCCTGGAATTTGACCGCCAGATTGTCCGCCTGCGCCAGCAAAATGCGGGCCTCCTTGAGCAGGACGACGCCATCATCGGTCAGCGTCACGCTGCGCGTCGTTCGCGTCATCAGCCTTGTGCCGAGATCGTCTTCGAGCAGCCGGATGTAACGGCCGAGCGCGGAGGGCAGCATTTCCAGCCGCTGCGCCGCACGCCCGAAATGCAATTCCTCGGCCGCCGCCACGAAGCAGCGAAGCTGGTGCAGTTCCATATTTCGTCCTCCCCGGCAGATTATATCAAATATTTGTATAATCGTATGCCGATTGAAGGCGCGTGACCTTTGGCCTTACCTTGTCGGCAAGCGCTGAAATCAGCCAATCAACGAATTCTGCAGGGAGCGACCCAATGCGGTTCAATCGTCGCACGATCCTTTCCGGTGCCATCGCGGCCGCGTCGCTATGGGCGTCACACACAGCCTTCGCGCAGACCGCCTTTCCGACAAAACCGATCACCATCATCGTTCCGGCGGCGGCCGGAGGGCCGACCGACACCGTGGCCCGCCTCATCGCGGAATCGATGGGCCGAAGCCTCGGCCAGACCATCCTGGTCGAAAATGTCGGCGGCGCCGGTGGCACGCTCGGCATGGCGCGCGTGTCGAAGTCGGCCGCCGACGGCTACACGCTCGCGATCTGGCACATCGCGCACGCGACCGCGCCCGCGCTCTACGACTCTCTCAAATATGATGTCGTCGACGATTTCGACCACCTCGGCCGCATCACCGACGTGCCGATGACCCTGGTGTCGAAGCCGACGCTTGCTGCCAACAATGTGACCGAGTACGTGGCGTGGATTCGCGCCAGCGGCGAAAAGGCCGTCTACGGGCATGCCGGCATCGGCTCCGCCTCGCATCTGTGCATGCTGATGCTGATGAAGGAGCTCGGCGTGCAGATGAACGGGATTCCCTATCGCGGCACCGGGCCGGCCATGAACGACCTGCTCAGCGGCCAGTTCGACGTGATGTGCGACCAGACCACCAACACCACCAACCAGATCAAGGAAGGCAAGATCAAGGGCTTTGCGGTCACGACCAAAGCCAAAGTCTCGTCATTGCCCGACCTGCCGACGCTCGACGGCGGCGCCGTCAAGGGATTTGAGGTCTCGGCCTGGCATGCGATGTGGGCCCCGAAGGGATTGCCCAAAGAGGCCACCGACAAGCTGGTCACAGCTCTTCAGGCCGCGCTGATGGACCCCAAGGTGATTGAGCGGTTTGCCAATCTCGGCACCGAGCCGGTCCAGGCCGAGCAGGCGACGCCAGCGGCGCTCAAGGCGCATCTGACGGCCGAAGTGCCGCGCTGGGGCGCCGTGATCAAGGCAGCGGGTGCCAAGGGAAACTAAATAATCATTCGCCATCCGGAGACCAATCGATGAAGACGTACGCCATAGCCGCCATCCCGGGCGACGGGATCGGCACCGAAGTCATTGCTGCAGGTGTCGAGGTGCTGCACGCGCTGGCCCAGCGCGACGGCAATTTCAAGTTCAAGGTCGATCATTTTGACTGGGGATCTGAATACTACAAGAAGCACGGCATCATGATGCCGGAGGATGGCCGCGACCAGATCAAGGATCACGACGCGATCCTGTTCGGCTCGGCCGGCGCGCCTGATGTGCCTGATCACATCACGCTGTGGGGGCTGCGGCTCGCCATCTGCCAGCCGTTCGATCAGTACGCCAATGTCCGCCCGACGCGGATCCTGCCCGGCATCACCAGCCCGCTGCGCAACGTGCACGGCAAGGAGCTCGACTGGGTGATCGTCCGCGAAAACTCGGAAGGCGAATATGCCGGCGTCGGTGGCCGCGTCCACAAGGGCTTGCCGCTCGAAGTCGCAACCGACGTCTCGATCCTGACCCGTCCCGGGGTCGAGCGCATCATGCGCTTCGCCTTCAAGCTCGCACAGTCGCGGCCGCGCAAGCTGCTCACCGTCGTGACCAAATCCAACGCGCAGCGCCATGCCATGGTGATGTGGGACGAGATCGCAGTCGAGATCGCGGCCGAGTTCAAGGACGTGACCTGGGACAAGATGCTGGTCGACGCGATGACCATGCGCATGGTCATGAAGCCGGAGACCATCGATACCGTGGTGGCGACCAATTTGCATGCCGACGTGCTGTCGGATCTCGCGGCCGCGCTCGCCGGCTCGCTCGGCATCGCGCCAACAGCGAACCTCAATCCGGAGCGGACCTATCCCTCGATGTTCGAGCCGATACACGGCTCGGCCTTCGACATCATCGGCAAAGGCATCGCCAATCCCGTCGGGACGTTCTGGTCATCGGTGATGATGCTGGAGCACCTCGGCGAGCCGGCGGCCGCGACGCGGCTGATGCAGGCGGTCGAACGTGTCACCGCCGACCCCCGCTTTCACACGCCGGACCTCGGCGGCAAGGCCAGGACGAATGAGGTCACGGCCGCGGTCGTCGCCTCCATCCACGGCGCCAACGACTGACGCGCGCGCCGGCGGAAACAAGTGCGGCGGACCGGCCAATAGGCCTGGTCCGCCGTACTCGTATTGGAACGCGGAGGATCTCCTAATCCGCTTACTTCTTGAGGCTGGCGAACATGAACTTGACTTCGAGGATCTGTTCGTACTGCTCCTTGGTGACCTGAACCCGGTCCTTGCCACCCGACACGGCATTGAGCTGTTCGTCGGAAAGCACGTCGATCTGAGCGTTCTGGGTATTCATGGCAGTTCTCCTTTTGGCAGTTGGACCGCGACCACCGCGTCCGTTTCCTGTGATTTGGAGAATGCCTGAGACCGAACCGGCGCGCTGTTCCCGAGGTGACAGGCTGCGGAGGTGGCAATCAGGCGGCGGCCGGATGGTGCGCCTAACCAAAGGCTGAATGTCGCCTTCGCTTCCGCCTTGCGGAAGGTCTCAGAAATCGGGAGTGTTCACGCCAATTCGGGAGCCAAATCCCGGGATAAAATTTGAGGGGAGACGCCTATGACGGCTTTCACGCGCCGCGATCTGTTGTCGGCTGCCGCAGGCGCGGCAGCGGCCACGAGCCTGCCGTTCAATCAGCCCGCCCGCGCCGCCGCGCCGCCTGCGGGCAAACAGACCGCCGGCTGGTACCGCTACAAGATCGGCAGCATCGAGGTGACGGTGGCCACCGATGGCGTCAACCGCTTCAAGATGGCGGAGGATCACGTCACCAACATCAAGAAGGATGTGGTGAACGCCGCTCTCGCCGAGGTCTTCATGGAAAAGGACATGATGACCACGCCCTACAACCCGATCGCCATCAACACCGGATCGAAGCTGGCGATCATCGATACCGGCACCGGCGAGAGCAATTACAAGAAGAGCAACGGCACCGCCGGCCAGTTCGTGACCAACCTCGCCGCCGCGGGCATCGACCGCAACGCCGTCGATGTCGCGATCATCTCGCACTATCACGGCGATCACATGAACGGCGTCCTGATGGACGATAACTCACTGACCTATCCGAACGCCGAGATCGCCGTGCCGGCGAAAGAGCACCAGTTCTGGATGGATGACGGCGAGATGAGCCGCGCGCCCAAGGGCCGGATGGAAGGCAACTTCAAGAATGTGCGGCGCGTCTTCACGCCGGAGGTTTTGAAGCGCGTAAAAACCTATGAATGGGGCAAGGAGCTGATTCCCGGCGTCACCGCGCAGGGCACGCCGGGGCACACGCCCGGCCACAGCTCGTTCGTGATCGCTTCCGGCTCGGACTCCGTCTACGTGCAGTCCGACGTCACCCACGTGCCGTTCCTGTTCGTCCGCCATCCCGACTGGCACGCCTTTTACGATCAGGACGGCGCCATGGCGGAAGCGACCCGCCGCAAGGTCTACGACATGCTGGTGGCCGACCGGATGCGGGTGCAGGGTTTCCATTACCCGTTCCCGTCGCTGGCGCATGTCGAGAAACACGGCAGCGGCTACCGGGAGATCCCGGTGATGTGGAATCCGAATATTTGATGTGCGGGACGGCGGTCTGGTCACCTCTCCCCGCTTGCGTCCGCTTGCGGGGAGAGGTCGAAATTCGCAATAGCGAATTTCGGGTGAGGGGTACAGGTCTATCGATAGACTGCAATGGCGGAGAGAGCCCCTCACCCCGACCCTCTAAGAGCGAGCTCCGCTCGTCTCGACCCCGCGAAGGGCGGGGAGAGGGAGAAGAGTCCCGCCGCTACTCCACCTTCAGCCCGAGCTGATGCACGAGCTTGCTCCACTTCTTCTCTTCCTTGTCGATATCGTCTGCGTATTCGGCCGGCGTCGAGGCCAGGGGATCGCCGCCTTCGAGGCGGATGCGTTTCTGCACCTCCGGATCGCTGACAAGTTTGCGCAGCTCGGCGCTGAGGAGTTCGACGATGTCAGGCGGCGTGCCTGACGGCGCCAGCAGCCCGTAATGCAGCACGGCTTCGAAGCCGGGCATCCCTGATTCGTCGAATGTCGGCACGTCAGGCAGTAGCGAGAAGCGCTGCTTGCTGGTGACGGCGATGGCGCGCAACTGGCCGGCCGCGATATTGCCGAGCGCCGGCGGCAGCACGCCGAACGCGACAGGCACATGGCCGCCGAGCAGGTCGTTCATGACAGGCGCCGTACCCTTGTAGGGAATAATAGCGGCATCGATACCGGATTCGGCCTTGAACAGTTCCGCGCACATGTACCCGCCGGTGCCGACCGGCGACGTGCCGATATTGAGTTTGCCCGGCTCCTTTTTGGCGAACGCGATCACCTCAGCGACCGTCTTGGCTGAGAACGACGGGTGCGCGAGCAGGGCCACCGGCATCGACGCGACGAGACCGATCGGCGCAAAATCCTTGCGCGGGTCCATGCCGAGCTTGGTGTAGAGGCTGGGGTTGATGGAGAGGGTGCCGGTGTGGCCCAGCAGCAGCGTGTAGCCATCAGGCGCGGCGCGCGCCACGGCGCGGGTGCCGATGGTTCCTCCGCCGCCGCCGCGGTTATCGACGGTCACGGTCTGGCGGAATGCGTCCGACAGTTTTTGCGCGACCACACGCGCCATGGCGTCGACGCCGCCGCCGGCCGGGTAGGGGACGACCAGCGTGATGCTGCGCGCTGGAAACTCGGCGGCATGCACGGCCGCGCTTGCCACCAGCGGGCATGCGAAGGCGATGGTTGATGCAAAGGTGATCACGGCATTCATGATGTTGCGACGATGTGAGAGCCTAAGCACCAGATTGCCTCCCTCCAGCGATGTCGATCCACGTTCTTATGGGTGGCCTCATTTCACCGCAAGCCCGGCGCGCGCAAACACTCTCCCCCGTCATTCCCCGATGCGCGATTGCGCATCTGAGGGCGCGCGAAGCGCGAGCCCGGAATCCATTCAACCGCGTGCACCGTTGCCCGATGGATTCCGGGTTCGATGCTGCGCATCGCCCTCAGATGCGCAATCGCGCATCGGGGAATGACAACGACTTGGAATCATGCACTGCAGCAGAGATAACAGCCAATCATAGCCCGAACCTTGAACTGCCTGCCAAGGCCGCATAGGCTCGGTGATTGGAAACGCCTGCCAGGCATCAAACAACAAGAGGGATACCCCCCAGTCGATGAGCTCCGCGTTGCGGCGCCCTTTTGCCCACCGCCGGGGCCTGATCATCGTCGCGACCTTGGCCACGGCCTATGTCGCCAGTCATTTTTTCCGCGCCGCCAACGTCACCATCGGCCTCGACCTGATGCGCGACCTCGCCATCGGACCGGAAGCGTTGGGCGCGCTGACCGGCGCGTTCTTCTTCGGCTTCGCCGCGATGCAGATCCCCTGTGGCCTTCTGTTCGACCATTTCGGACCGCGGCGCACCGTGGCCTGCATGCTGATCCTCGCCACGACAGGCGCTGCGATCTTCACGCTGGCGCCGACGTGGCCGGTTCTGCTCACCGGCCGCGTGCTGATGGGCGCCGGCTTCGGCGTCATGCTGATCGGCAGCATGGTGGTGATCTCGCGCTGGTTTCCACCGGATCGTTTTTCCACGCTCACCGCCATGGTGCTGTCGATCGGACTGCTCGGCAATCTGTTCGCCACCACGCCGCTGGCATGGGCCTCGGAGGCCGTCGGCTGGCGCGCGGTGTTCGGTGCCGTCGTCGTCTTCATCGCACTTGCCACCATCGCCGTGTGGCTGGTGGTGCGCGACGCGCCGCCCGGCCATCCGTTTCTCGACCGCACCCCGGAGCCGCCACGCCAGATGCTGCAAGGCCTGATCGAGGTGCTGGGCAACCCGCGCCTGAGGCCGATCCTGGCGATGAATTTCTGCAACTATGCCTGCACCTTCACCGTTCAGGGCCTGTGGGGCGGCTCGTTCCTGCGCGAGGTGTATGGCATGAGCCCGATCGAGGCCGGCAACGTGCTGCTATCAGCCGTGATCACCTACCAGCTTGGGATCGTCGCCTTCGGCCCCCTGGACCGCGTGCTCGACACGCGCAAATGGATCGCCATCGGCGGCACCATGGTGACCATATCCATGCTTGCGACGCTGGCGCTCGCGTCTCGCCCGCCCGTCTGGGTGCCCGTCGGCGCCATCGTCGCCATCGGTTTCTTCAGCGCCTCCAGCACCATGGTGATGACGCATGGCCGTGGCATTTTCCCGGACCGGCTGATCGGCCGCGGCATTGCGACCATTAACACCGCCGTGATGCTGGGCGTCGCCTGCATGCAGACCTTGTCGGGCATCATCGTCGGCGGGTTCGAGCCTCTCGCCGATGGCGCCCGCTCCGAGACCGCCTACCGCGCTCTGTTCGGCGTGCTCACGGTGGTGCTGATATTGGCCGTTGCGATCTACAGCCGCTCGCGGGACGTCAAGCCCAGCGAGGAGATGCGCGCCCGGGCGGCCACCGCGTGACGCCTCGGCGCGGCGCCCTGCATGGCTTGCCATGATGCGGGTAAACCTGTGAACATGCCGCCATGACGCTCGACTCCCTGAAAGGCGATATCCGGCAGCTCTACGAAGGCGCCACGTCAGCCGGCGTCCGTTTTCGCTATGCGCTGCTGGCGTTCGACATCGTCACGGTGCTGTTCATCGTCGTGACGTCGTTCCTGCCCCCAACCGAGCTCGTCGAAACGCTCGACGTCCTGTTCGGCGCGGTGATCCTGGCCGATTTCGCCGCGCGCCTGTTCATCAACCGTCGTCCGTTGCGGGCATTTACCCGCCTTTCGACCTGGACCGACCTGATCGCGATCGCCTCGTTCCTGGCCCCGCTGGCGGGAGAAGCGGGCGGCTTTCTGCGCATCCTGCGCACCTTGCGGCTGCTGCGCGAGGTTCAGATGCTGACCCGGCTGCGCGGTGACAGCTCATTCTTCCGGCGTAACGAGGAAGTGATCTTTGCCGTCACAAATCTCGCGGTCTTCATTTTCGTGATGACCGCGATCGTCTACGAGACCCAGAAATTTCGCAACGAGCAGATCACGAATTACGCCGACGCGCTGTATTTCACCGTCACGGCGCTGACGACGACCGGCTTTGGCGACATCACCCTGCGCGGAACGCTCGGCCGCATGATCACGGTCGTGATCATGATCTTCGGCGTGACGCTGTTCTTCAATCTTGCCCGCGCGCTGCTGTCCCCGAGTAAAGTGCGTTTTCCCTGTCCGTCCTGCGGCCTGCAGCGCCATGACAGCGATGCCGTGCACTGCAAGGCGTGTGGTGTGGTGCTGAATATTCCTGACGAAGGGGCGACGTAGCCGAGCCGCGCGGAACCGCGATGGTTTCGCTTTGGTGTAGCCTCTTACGCCTCACTCTTCGGTGGCGTCGGGTAGTTCGGCGAGCCGGGGAATCAGCCGAACCTCGATATTGGCTTCGTTCAGCATCTGGCCGGAGATGGAAAAATCCTCGGCCCAGTTCGAGTTCGGCCGATCGGGCGCGTAGGCGACGAGCGCCGTGATGCCGCATTGGATGATGGCCTTGGTGCACTCGACGCAGGGAAACCAGGGAACGTAGATGGTGCAGCCCTTGAGCGCGACGCCAATGCGGGCCGCATTGAAGATCGCATTCTGTTCGGCGTGGCAGCTCCAGATATATTTGGCGCCGGTGATGCGGGAATGGCGCTCCTCGAGATCATCGCGAACGCCGCGCGGCAGTCCGTTGAAGCCGGTCGAGCGGATTTCATGATCGGGGCCGACGATCACGGCGCCGACGCGCCGCCCTTTCTCGATACTCCAGCTCGCCAGATGATGCGCCAGGAGCATAAATCGCTCATCCCATTTTGGATCCAGCAATACCGTTCCCTCAAAAATCAGTGCGCTCTATGCGCCGATGTTCCACCATCAACCATGGCGAGACAACAGCGAGAGCATCAACATCCCGTTAATGCCCGTGTGGCCGCGGTCAGCCTGACAGATTTAAGCCCGGCGGTAGCCGCTTGTCGATGACCGCTTGGATCGTAAGCTTAACGGTTAGGATACGCCTATTCCTCGTCCGCGCCCGGCGCCTGCCTCAGCATGAAATGCCCGAACGCCGAGGCGATCGGTTTGGTCCGGTCGTCCTGCCAGGCCTGCGCCTCGAAGGCGACGACGCGCCGGCCCTGCTTGACGATCGAGACGTTGGCGTAGCTGTCCAGTGCGCGGCCGGACCGCAAATAGTTGATCGTCAGCCCGATCGGCTTCGGCAGCGACACCCCGAGTTCGCGCGTCACGCCGACGATCGCGGTGGTTTCGAGAAAGGCGCCGGTCATGCCGCCATGGATCGCGGGCAGGATCGGGTTGCCGATGATCGTTGGTGAGAACGGCATCACCAGCGTGCCGTCCTCACTGACGCGGATGCCGAGGGCGCGCGCGAACGGGCTTTGGGCGAACGGGCCTGCCGGATCTTCCGGCGCTTCAAGCGTCGGCAGCGCGAGATCCTCCCTCGAGCGGCCCTTGAGCATGTTGGTGCGGTTGGCGCCGACCATGAAGCAGGCCGTTGCGGTGGCGACCGGATCGTCCTCGGTCTCCTGGTAGGCGGTCGCGCGCACGAAGGCGATCGAGCGGGTGACACGGTAGCAGATCGCGTGCGCCCTTATGTCGAGGCCGGGCGTTGCCGGCTTCAGGTAATCAATGCGCAGGTCGAGGGTTGCGATCGCGCGCGTCCCGTCGAGCGCGAGCTGGACCGCCATGCCGCAGCTCTCGTCGAGCATCGCGGTGACAACGCCGCCGTGAAGTACGCCGGTCCCGGTGTCGCCGACGAAGACCGGGCGGTAGGGCAGGCTTGACCAGGCTTCGCCAGGGGCGGCGCGGTCGAGCTGAAGTCCACTGATGTGCCCATAGACGGAGCGGTGGCTCTTGATGGCGTCAGCCAGTTCGTCAAACGGCAGCGGCATGTCGACTTTTGATGCTTCGGACATACGGACGTTCTAGACCATATTGATGGATGAGCCAAAGACGGCTCAACCGTTCGTCGCGTGCACGCCGGGCTTCCGTCCCGAGTTCCATTGGCCGCCGAGCGCGCGCTCGATCTGCGCCGCCAGCTGCAGCAGCAGCCCGTCATTGGCCTGCCTGGCCTGGGCCTGAATGCCGAGTGGCAAGCCATGCTCATGCTGCGCCATCGGCAGCGAGATTGCAGGAATCCCGCACAGATTGGCGAGCGGCGTGAACGCAAAATTGCGCCACAGATTGCCGAACCAGTCCAGCACCGACGGATTGTCCGAGATGGTCAGATATTCTTTGGTGCCGACCTTCGGCGTCGGCAGCGCGGTGATCGGCGTCAGGATGATGTCCCACTCCTCGAAGAATGCGCCGAAGCCGCGCGACGTCGTGTTGAAGACGGCCTGCATGCGCGCCCGCTCGGCATACGTCGTGTGCCGGCCGGCTTCCCAGATCCGGATGTTGACCGGTTCGATGAGATCCGCCGGCGGCTTTTCGAGCCCGCGGGCGGCGAGCATGTTGCTGATCACGACCGCAAAATTGCTGATGTAGCAGGTGGTCTGGGCGTCAAAGGCGGCGCGATAGTCGACCGCGGGCAACGCGTAATCGACGTGATGGCCGAGGCCTTCGAGGAATTGTCCGGCCTTTTTCAGCTCGGAGGCGATCTGCGGTGTCGCCTGGTAGTCGCCCCATTGGTGCGAGAGCGCGATTTTGAGCCGTCCCGGATCGCGCTTGATCATCTCCTGATAAGGCTCCGGCGCGGTCCAGAACGGCATCAATTCGCCGGGCGCGGGACCGCGGCAGGCATCGACGAAGGCGGCGGTATCGCGCACGGTGCGTGACTGGCAGCCCTGGATCGACACCAGCCCCGACAGATCGGAAAGATGCGGCGCCAGCGAGAACACGCCGCGTGATACCTTCAGGCCAATGTTGCCGTTGACGCCGGCCGGAATGCGGATCGAACCGCCGCCGTCGGTGGCATGCGCGATCGGCACCGCGCCCGCCGCGACCATCGCGGCGCTGCCGGCCGACGATCCGCAGGTGGTGTAGTCGGTATTCCACGGGTTGCGCGTGACGTAGACGGCCGGATTGTCCGCCGAACTGCAAACGCCGAACTCCGGCGTCGTCGTCCGTCCGATCAAATTCAGTCCGGCCTGGCGCATCTTCGATGTCAGGAACGTATCTGATGTGGCGCGGTTGCCGCGCATCAGCAGCGAGCCCATTTCCTGCAGGCGCCCCTGCATGGTCGGGCCCAGATCCTTCATCAGGAACGGCAGGCCGGCAAACGGTCCCGCAAGATTGGCGCCGGCCTTGGCGGGATCGTCGATCGCGTCCTCAAACACTTCGACCACGGCCGACAGCGCCGGATCGACCTTGGCGATGGCTGCGGTCGCCTGACTTGCCAATTCCTGTGCCGTCAGTTCGCCTTTCCTGACACGCTCCGCCAGCGCCACGCCGTCGTGCTGCGCCCATTCGTTCCAGTTCATCGGCAAAGTCATGCGGTGCAATTCCTTCGGTGCGAACCAACTTTAGGTTCGCAGCGTGCCAAGTCAATCAATGGGCATGCAACGGGAATTGCTGCCCCGGTGCATTCACTGCATCGAGGCCGCAATCTTCTCCGCCGACATCAGCACCGGAAAATTGGTGTTGGCGCAGGGCACGACGGGGAAGATCGAGGCGTCGACCACGCGGAGCCCCTGCACGCCCTTGACGCGGCCCTCGGTGTCGACGACCGACATCGGGTCCTCCGGCCGGCCCATCCGGCACGAGCAGGAGGCGTGCCACACGCCGATGGTCCCCTTGCGCACGAAGCTCTCCAGCGCCTCGTCGTCGTTGATCACGTCGTCGAACGAAAAACCTTCGACCACGAAATTGTCGATCATGTAATGGCGCAGCGCCGCCGGGCCGTCCATCAGGGTGGCGGCGATTTTGGTGAGGATCCTGTTCTTGTTGTTGACCACGCCGATCTTGCGCACGCGGTCGGTATAGGAGGCCGGGAACGGCTTGTCGGTGACCGCCCTGACGGCGTCGCTCATTTGCACCGCGGCCATCTTGCGGAAACCGCTCATCAGCCGATCGAGGTCGCGCCGGTCGGACAACAGGTTGAACTCGACGATCGGCTCGGCCGCCGGGTCGCGCGAGGCGAGCTTGACCTGTCCGGTTTCGGAATAGGTCTTGTTGACGAAGGTCAGCGCCGAGCCGATTTGCTCGCCGACCGCATGCCAGGCCGATTTGCTCAGCACCACGACGAACATGTCGCCCTTCGGCACGCCGGGCAGTCCGGACGAATAACGCAAGCCGACCTGCATGTGACGCCTGGTATGCCCGTTCATGCGCGCGCCGCGGCGGACAAAGGAGGACAGCGAAATCGAGGGATGATCCATCAGGCGCTGGCCGACACCTTCAAGCCCCACCAGCACGGGAATGCCCATGTCCTTGAGGTGACCGACCGGGCCGATGCCGGCGCGCAGCAGATGAGCCGGCGAATGGATGGCGCCGCTGCACAGAATGATCTCGCGGCCGCGGAATTCCTGCTCCTTGCCGTCAACGACGGCCTTCACGCCGACGCACTGCGTGCCTTCGAACAGCAATTCCCTGACCTGCGTGTTGGTGGAGATCGTGAGATTGGCGCGCTTGCGCGTTTCGCGATCGAGATAGCCCATCGCGGCCGAGACGCGTTGCTCGGCCTGGTTGGAATGCGTCACGGGGAAATAGCCGTCGACGAACTCGCCGTTCTGGTCCGGCAGGAATTGATGGCCGGCCTGCTGGAAGGCGTCAGCGAAAGCCTGCGAATGCTTGGTCCAGTGCTCCCTCGGGATGCGTCGCACCGGGATGCGGCCATCCTTGCCATGGTACGGCCCGTCGAAATCAAGGTCGCGCTCGACCTTTTTGAAATAGGGCAGCACGTCCTTCCAGTTCCAGCCGGTGGCGCCTCGCGCTTCCCATTCATCGTAGTCGGTCGGCGCGCCGCGGTTGGCCATCTGGCCGTTGATCGAGGAGCCACCGCCCAGAACCCGCGCCTGTTCGTATTTGCGTAAGGGCGGCCGCCCCTCGTTGGGATTGTTATGGCTGACGATCTGCGTCGTGACCTTGAGTTCGGTCCAGTGGAAACGCGGATCGAAATAGGCGGTGCCGGGATAGCTGTCCCTGATCTCGGCCGGCTCGTTGCCGGGCGGGGTGTCCTGGCCCGCCTCGCACAGCAGGACCTTGTGGCCGCTTTTGGCTGACAGCCGATGCGCCATGACCGAACCAGCCGAACCGCCGCCTACGATAATCGTGTCATACACTTTGGTATTTCCCCGTATTGTTGGTCTTGTTGCCGGGGAAGGTAGCGCAGCTCCGCGTCCGGGTCACGCCTGCCGTCGTCACCGCTTCGCTATTGCAGCATGAGGCGTCGCCCGCACACGACGCTCAAAAGCGCGATGCTCAAGATCGAAGCTGAAGTCAACCCCGCGCAAGATCATGTCGATGGCCGGTGTCGACATGACTTGTGCTACGCCGGCCTCAATTGGCGAACGTGATGTTGGCGTCCTGAATGATCCTGGCGAACTTGTCCGATTCCGAGCGGACGAAGGCGCGCAGCTCGGCATCGGTCATGTTGCGCGACACGATGCCCTGAATTGCGCGACACGATGCCCTGAACCGCCAGCTTCTCCGTGATGTCGGGCCGCTGCAGGATCTTCGGCATCACCTCGGCGAGACGGGCGAGAATCGGCTGCGGCGTGCTGGCGGGCCGCTTGGGGCCGTTCCGGGACGGACTCTACGTGCCCTGGCCATCTTCGCCTTCAGCCAGGGCGGCGACTTCGGCATGAGAGAGAATGTGCCCAAGAAGGTCCTTGATCAGGACCTCTGGATGTCCTTCTTCAGCAAATTGCGGGCCTTTGTGACAGCATCGCGCGCCGTTTCAACGATCACCCCGAAGGCACTGGGGCCGCTCCTCGTATAGACGTGATACGGCATGCTCATCTCCAAGCGTCGGCCCGTAGGGGACGAGGCTTTCGCGCAGACCGTCGCAAGACCGGAACGCCGGTTGCGGTTATGCTGTGTCGAAGCGACCGACCGTGTCTCCAGGCCCGCACCTCGTTTTCCAGATTTTGTGCCAGCGCTCTCTCGACCCGTTCGAATTCGCGCGGCAATTCGCTGGACTTTTCCATTGTTCCTCCCGCTGGATCAGGCTGCAGCTTGGCGCACGGTTGAGCGCAGGCGCATTGGCTTTCCGCCGGGCGGATGGCGCGGTCCGTTTCCGTCGAGCGCGCAGAGCGCTGCCAGGATGTCGTCGATGTGGACGGGCGCTCTCAGCCCTTCAGGCGCGCGCAATGTGGGACATGATGCCATCGCAGAGGCATCGGAAGCCCAGGATGCGAGGATGGCGCGCTTCTCGGCAAGCGTTAGACCCGGGTGACAAACCACATCCCGGGGATGTTCGAATGCCGTGCCGGGACGGAGCAGAAAAGTCGAAGTCGAACACGTTATCGTGCTGTGCGGGCGTCGGCCGCATGGCTGCCTCCAAATCAATAGACGTGTTGATGAGCTGCCGCGCGGGAAGCCCCGCGCGGCGATCGATCCTGATGGTTCAGTCGGTCAGGCCGCCTTGGCCTCGATCTGGCTCACCTTGCCGGTGCCGTCGCTGATTGCGATGCGGCGCGGCTTCATGGTTTCGGGGATTTCCCGCTGAAGCTCGATGACCAGAAGGCCGTTCTCGAAGCGTGCACCCTTGATGTCGACGTGGTCGGCCAGGGTGAACTGACGCTTGAATGACCGCGTGGAGATTCCGCGATGCAAAAAGGTCTTTTCGTCCTTGTCGGCCTTGCGGCCTTCCAGCGTCAGGACATTCTGCTCCATGGTCAGCGCCACCTCGTCCGGCGTGAAGCCGGCGAGCGCCACCGAGATCTGGAAGCGGTTTTCGTCGAGACGTTCGATGTTGTAGGGGGGATAGCTCTCTTCGCTGGCCCGCTGGACCTCGTCGAGAACGTCAAACAGGCGGTCGAAGCCAATCGTCGACCTCCACAGGGGAGTCCAATCATACCTCATAGCCAAATCCTCCAAAGAGCAAGTTGGGTACGAGCTGGCACCGGACACCTTCCGGCGCCCGCCTCATGTCCGGGGCCCCGATGGGCACCCCGGCCGCTTTGTCTGCGGCGACCATAAGAATTGTCAGAGTGGAAAAAAGTTCAAGGGGAGCGCGAAATTTTTTTTGGGGGTGAGGCGGCCGATTGGTTACCGATTTTTTCAGGCATCAGCCGGCTTGACAGTAAAGGCCGGCCGCCTAATTTTTCCGCGGGGCCTTTCCCCTTCCAGTCTCAAAGGAAAACACGACGACCGTCAGGAGACGATGATGTTGGATGAAAAACTTGCCCGCTTGCGTGCCCACCGCGACAATATCCATCGCTACCGCAGGCTGCTCGCGACGCAGCTATCGGACCTGGAACGTGCCTACATTATGCGCCGGATGGACGAAGAACAGTCCGCCCTGAACTCCCTTTCGGAAAATACCTTTCCATTCACTCTGCCTGTCCCGCCGAACGCAGCCGGGAGGGCGGGCCATGTCTGAGCTCGATGCTTTCCTCGTTCGCGGGCATGAAAAGGTCATCGAACATTATCGCAGGCTGCGCGATTCATCCTCTTCTGACGAAGAACGCCGAGCCTTGCAGGCACGCATAGACCGGGAACTTTCGGCGTTGAGTCGATATGCCCCCGCAGAGCAGCGGCGCGCTGCCTAGGTGGAGGTGAAGCGGAGCTGCAGCGGGTGCGCTGCCCGATCGTCGACGGAAAGAGCCAGACCGTGGGAGAGCTACGGCCCAGCGCGTAGGACGGATCAGCAACGACGTAAATCCGCTCTCCTAACCAGGTGCGGACGTGGGTGCAGCGCGCATCCGGCATTCCCTGCTCCCTTGTTTTGGGGAGAAGCGGCAGCAACCACTCGTGCGCAGCGCGTCGCGAGAATAATTTTCGTCGTCCCGGACAAGCGAGCAGCGCGAGCGCCGATCTCAGATGCGCAATTGCGCATCGGGGGACCCATACGCCGCGGCCCATCGGTGAGAGCGCAGGCGTTAGCGACCTTCTGAAACAACAACCGCCGCGGAGTATGGGTCCCGGCTCAAGGCCGGGACGACGCGTGGAGAGAGCAGAATCGCAATGACGACCGGCGCGTGTCACCCTTCCCGCAGGATCATATCCGCGCAGACACCGGCCGATTGCACGACGCCGGTGTAGCCGCCGAAGCCGGCATAGGCGGAGGCCAGATAAAGCCCTGATACCGTCGTGCGCGGCGAGCGGAACGGGTTGCTCCAGATCGCCTGTGGCGGGGTCGGCGCAAATCCGTAAACGGCGCCGTCGGGGGCGTTGAGATATTGCCGCACCGACAGCGCGCTGTTGAACGAGGATGCAACGACGGCCTCGCCAAGCCCCGGATAGATCGCGGCGAGATAGCGCACGATCGCCTCCTGCCAGCGCCCGCGCTTCTCGCGATAGGCGTCCATGTCGGAGGCGTCCCAGTTCGACAACAGATCGGGGCCGAGGATCGAAAGCACATAGGGCGGCGCTGGCACGCCGGAATCGATCGCGGCATAGTCCACCACCGACATCGGCGGCATGCGCTCGCCGGGCTCTTCCGCCATCAGCGCTGCGCCTTGCGCATAGTCGGTCAATCGCTTCATCCAGGGCGGCAGCAATTGCGTGGAGTAGGCGGCGATACCGAATTCGCACGGCGGTTTTGACAGCCCCAGCGTCAGCGCGAACAGCGAGGTCGAGGGCGCTTGCCGGGCATAAGTTTGCCTCAGTTGCTTGGCGGCGTCCGCCTGCATCAGGGGTTCGAGCGCTGCGGGCGCGGCGTTGCCGATGATCCGCGCGCATTGCACGGTCCGGGGATCGCTGCCGTCCTTGGCGGTGTGCGTGATGGACTTGGCGCCGTCGCCGAGCGCTATGGCGCTGACGACACGGCGCAGCAGCACTTCGCCGCCGGCCACCTTGATGGCCCGCGCCAGCGCGCTGGAAAGCCGCTGCGAGCCGCCCTGCACGTAGCGGCCGCCGCTTTGCAGATAGCTGCCCTGCGCCATCGCGAAATAGATCCACCACAGCGTGGCGGGGTCGTCGTGGAAATAGGACAGGTTGGCGGCAAGCGCACATTTGACGGCTTCATTATCGCCGAATACGCGGTCGAGCTTTTGCGACAGCGACAACGGCCAATCCGCGGCGTCAGGCAAAAGCTTGATCAGGGTGCCCAGACGGTCGCGCGGGGTCTCCGTTGCGTCGTCGCCTTGCGAGAACCGGCTCATGACGCCGACGATATGCTGCATCTCGCTGAGCAATTGATCGATGCCGGCGCGGGCCTCCGGGAAACGTTCGGTCAACGCACGGCGCGCGGCGTCGAAATCGTCGGGCATCAGGAACGGCTGATCGAGCGGGCCGCCGCGCGCCTGGTAAAACGCGCCGGACGGAATCCATTTGACGGCGTCGATCACGCCGGCACGCGTCAGCACGTCATGTTTGGGGTCGCGCGGGTCGTTCGGGTCGCTGGTCTCGTGCAGCGATCCCTCGACAAACAGCTCGCCGGATTTGTAGCTCGACGCCGCACCGCCGACCGAATTGCTGCGCTCGACCACCAGTACCTTGCGGCCGGCGCGCGCCAGGATCGCTCCAGCTGTGAGGCCGCCAAGGCCGGCGCCGACAATCACGACATCATAACGTGTCATTCAGCGTGGCACCCTGGAAGCCATTGCAAGATCAGGGTGTTTCATTGCCGCTCGGGTGCGGCATGTCAAATGCGCTGACCGCATGGAGCGGTGCGCGGAAAGCCGCCTTCAGCGATTTAGAAAGGATCGAGAAAGGGAACGGCTGAAAACCGCTATTTCCAGGCCGATTTGTCGATGTCCCAGCGCTGGCCCTTGAACTCCCTGGCGAGCGCCTCGACCGAACCATTATCGTCTTCCGGCTCGCCGCCTTCCTCCTCGCCGCCGGCGCCTTCGGACAGGTTCAGCTTGGGACCTGCGCCTTCGTCGATGGTCGATGTCACCGGGCTCGAGATCCACAGCATCAGCCGGTCCGACGCGCCGGGCTTGTCGGGCGAGACGAGCGCGGTGACCTCGATGCTGTCGGTGAGGCCAAGCGCCGGGTAGATCTCGCTCGGCCGCTTGAAGGTCAGCGTCAGCTTGCCGGTGTTGGCGTTCCACGCCGCACCGGCCGCCTTGGCCGCGAGCGTCTTCGACAGCACCGCGGATACTGCGGCGGCGATCTTGTCCTTGTTGATCTTGTCGCCATCGCGCCAGTCGGCGGCGGCAAAACGGATGGTGCGGTCCATCTCGACGATGCCGGTGGTCCATCCCGCGGTGACCACACCTGGTGTCGACTTCGCCTTGGCGATCAGCGCCGCCGACCGCTCCGGATCGGCGGTGAGATTGATGGTCTGTTCGCCGGCGCGCAGCGCGTCGCAGGAAATCGAGAGGCTGCTCAGGCCGAGTTCCACCTCCTGGCCCTTCAGGCTCTTGAGGAAATCCAGCGCCGCATCCAGCTTTATCCGCACGCCGATGGATTCCGGCGACACCTCGGTGAAGTCCTTCGGCGTTGGCGTGATGCCGTCATCGGTGGTCTGGTTGTCCAAAAACTCCTTCTCGCTGAGATCGGAATTGTCGGTCGAGGCCACTTCCGTCACCGCCTGGCCGATGGTGATCCGGCCGCGGAATTCGAAGCCGTCGGCGCTGGCCTTGCGCGCGAGGTTCACGGTGACCGGCAGCTTGTCACCGATGCTTTGCGTCGAGCCGGTCAGGCTCTGGCCATTAACAGTGAGGTTGGCGACGAAGCGGTCCTTGCGGTCGGAGCCTTTTTCGACGGGGTAGCAGACGTCGAGCACGGCCGCGGTGACGGTTTTACCCTGGCGGATCTCCTTGAGGACCACGTCGGCATTGCCGCCCATCAATCCGTCGATCGAGGTGAAGTACCTGACTTCGCTGCCGCCGGGTGCCGGTGCTGCCTTGGAGGGGAGCTTCATCTGGGCAAAAGCCAGGTCCGAGGCCGTCACCAGACCGAGCAGGCAGAGCAGGAGTGCGCGCATGGGAATTCCTCAAGGGAGAGAATCAGCGTCGTCGTAAGTAGCAAACCTCCAGATCATGTCGCCAAAAAAGAAGGCCGCCCGGAGGCGGCCTTCGATGATTGCATTGGTCGGCGAGACTTAGAAGCCCATGCCGCCCATTCCACCCATGCCGCCGCCACCGCCGGGCATCGGCGGAGCCGCTTCCTTCGGCAGCTCGGCGACCATGGCTTCGGTGGTCACCAGCAGGCCGGCGACGGAGGAAGCGTCCTGCAGGGCGGTGCGCACCACCTTGGCGGGGTCGATGATGCCCTTGTCGACCATGTCGACATACTGCTCGGTCTGGGCGTCGAAGCCGAAGGTTTCGGACTTGTTCTCGAGGATCTTGCCGACCACGATCGAGCCCTCGACACCGGCGTTCTCCGAGATCTGGCGAACCGGAGCTTCCAGCGCCTTCAGCACGATGTTGATGCCCGCCTGAACGTCGGAATTGTCGTTCTGGATGCGGCCGACCGCCTTCTTGGCGCGCAGCAGCGCTACGCCGCCGCCCGGCACGATGCCTTCCTGCACGGCCGCACGGGTTGCGTTGAGCGCGTCCTCGACGCGGTCCTTCTTCTCCTTGACCTCGATCTCGGTCGCACCGCCGACGCGGATCACCGCGACGCCGCCGGCGAGCTTGGCCAGACGCTCCTGCAGCTTCTCGCGGTCGTAGTCCGAGGTGGTTTCCTCGATCTGCGCCTTGATCTGGCTGACGCGGGCCTCGATCGCCGGCTTCTTGCCGGCGCCGTTGACGATGGTGGTGTTCTCCTTGTCGATCACCACCTTCTTGGCGCGGCCGAGCATGTTGACGGTGACGCTTTCCAGCTTCATGCCGAGCTCATCGGAGATCAGCTGACCGCCGGTCAGGATCGCGATGTCTTCCAGCATCGCCTTGCGGCGATCGCCGAAGCCCGGCGCCTTGACGGCGGCGACCTTCAGTCCACCACGGAGACGGTTCACCACCAGCGTCGCCAGCGCCTCGCCCTCGACGTCCTCGGCGATGATCAAAAGCGGACGGCCGGACTGCACCACGGCTTCCAGCACCGGCAGCATCGCCTGCAGGCCGGAGAGCTTCTTCTCGTGCAGCAGCACGTAGACGTCCTCGAGCTCGGCGGTCATCTTTTCGGCGTTGGTGATGAAGTAGGGCGACAGATAGCCGCGGTCGAACTTCATGCCCTCGACGATGTCGACTTCGGTCTCGAGCGACTTGTTTTCCTCGACGGTAATGACGCCTTCATTGCCGACCTTCTGCATCGCTTGCGCGATCATCTTGCCGATGGCGGCATCGCCATTGGCCGAGATGGTGCCGACCTGGGCGACTTCGGCGGAGGAGGCGACCGGCTTGGCGCGCTTTTCGATGTCCTTGACCACGGCCAGCACCGCGATGTCGATGCCGCGCTTCAGATCCATCGGGTTCATGCCGGCGGCAACCGACTTGGCGCCTTCGCGCACGATCGCCTGGGCGAGCACGGTCGCGGTGGTGGTGCCGTCACCGGCGGTGTCGTTGGTCTTGGAGGCAACTTCGCGCAGCATCTGCGCGCCCATGTTCTCGAACTTGTCCTCGAGTTCGATCTCCTTGGCGACGGTAACGCCGTCCTTGGTGATGCGCGGGGCGCCGAAGCTCTTGTCGATCACGACGTTGCGGCCCTTCGGGCCGAGCGTCACCTTCACGGCGTTGGCGAGGATATCGACGCCGCGCAGCATGCGATCGCGGGCGTCTCCGGCGAATTTAACGTCTTTGGCAGCCATGTGGATTTACTCCTGATTGGATGAATACGGTCGCTTGCCGCTTGTCGTCGCCGGGGCCTCTTCCCCTCTCCCCTTGTGGGAGAGGGTGGATCGAATGAGCATCAGCTCATTCGAGACGGGTGAGGGGTCTGTCTCCGCGGATGGAGACCCCTCATCCGGCGCGCTTTGCGCGCCACCTTCTCCCACAAGGGGAGAAGGGAAGAAGGGATGCGCCGACGAATGAGGGTGCGGCGGCAGTCAGGCGTGCTTAAACCAGCACGCCCATGATGTCGGATTCCTTCATGATGAGGAGTTCCTCACCGTCCAGCTTGACCTCGGTGCCCGACCATTTGCCGAACAGCACGCGGTCGCCGACCTTGAGGTCGATCGGGATCAACTTGCCGGCTTCGTCCCGGCCGCCCGGGCCGACGGCCGTGATTTCGCCCTGCGAGGGCTTTTCCTTGGCGCTGTCGGGAATGATGATGCCGCCCTTGGTCTTCTCTTCGGCGTCGATACGCTTGACCACGACGCGGTCATGCAGCGGGCGGAATTTGGATTTGGCCATGAGGTTTCCTCTTTGGAAGGCTTGGTTTCAGGTCTGATTGCCATCAAAATGGCTGCTAATGCCGGGTATTCGACACCGTCCCGGGCGGGACGGCCAAACTCCCCGGGCAATTCTTGCCTTAGCAATCGTCGCATTTGAGTGCTAATGTATGGCCCGGGGAATATGGCTTGGCGCCGATCCTGTCAAGCAAGGGGGGTTAAGGCCCAAAAAAGGTTAAGGCCTTGGTGAGGCCAATATAGGATGCTCCCTGAGAAACCAAATCGGAGCGGCGGCGTAATTTGATGGACGTCATTGCTCCGGCACGTGTTTTACGGTTGGCTGCAGGACGGGTGCGGCCAAAAAACTTGTTTGGGGGAATGCGATGATCGGGTCCGGTACTGCGCGCGTGGTTGCCAATCTGGCGATCGCCTCGGCGCTCACGATAATCCTGGGGGCGTGCAGCAGCATGAGCCTGCCGTCGCTGTCATCAAGTTCCGCGCCTCCGCCCGAGCCGGGCGTCGCGCCCGAGATGCCGGCGACGATCCGCTCCGACGAGATCGTCGGCCGCTGGGGTCTCGCCTCGTATCAGAATCCGAACGACCGGGCCCGCACCGAAAAGATGGCCCGCGATCAGTGCAGGCAGCCTTATGTGATCACCGCCGGCACCTCCGGGGGCGTGGTCATGCATCTGGCCGACCAGGCGACCCCGCAGGAACTGCGCCTCAAGGGCTCTCCGAGCGGCAAGAATTATATCGGCCCGGCGGGAGCGACCCCGGGCGAGCAGGATCGCGAGATCGTCTCGTTCGACGGCCGTGTGCTGGTGACCCGCTTCGTCGAAAAGGATGCCGGGGTTCGTTACGGCAACATGGTCTATGTCCGCTGCGCGCCGCGCGCGTGAGACCACAAAAGCCTTAACCTCATCCGCAATAAAAAACGCCGGCTCCGCGCCGGCGTTTTTTTTTCGACGTGACGTCGCCAGGCGTTGTCGCCCGGCGCGCCGGAATTCCTAATCAAACAGCGCGTCGATGTCGTCCTGCGAGGCATGGCCGACGTCGCCGTCGAGCTTCGGACCGTTGAGCAGCTTGGCGTCGCCTTCACGGGTGTCGACGATCGGGGTCGCGTGCGCCTTCAGCGCGTCGACGCCACCCCAGATGTCCATCATGACGTTGATGTGGTTCTCGATGAACTTCATCGTGGTCATCACCTTGCTGATGCGCTGACCGGTGAGATCCTGGAAATTGCAGGCTTCGAAGATCGCGATGACGCGTTCCTGGATTTCCTCGCTGAGCAGCTTCTGCTGGTCCGGCGAAGTGTTCTTGGACAGCGCGGTCGCCGCCTGGTCGATCGCCTCGGTGGCTTCGAGAATTTGCTGCGTGGCCTGCTCGGTTCCGCCGACGACGGCGCCGAGCTCGCCATTGACCTTGGCCATTTCGCCGCCGTCAAAGCTCTTGCCGTGCAGCGTTGCGATTTCGCGCTTGGTGCGGTTGATGGCGTCGTGAATGAGGTCGAGTTCGACCTTGAGCTTTTCACACTGCTCGATCTGGGCACGATAGGTTTCCAGCAGCGCCTGGGCTTCGGCAACCTCGCGCGCCACCGACGCTTCCGCCGATTCAGTCACAACTGAGCGGCCTTGACCGCCCGCGGCCATCTGGGCGCGGATCGAGCGCAGCTCGCTCATGATCTCGCGATGCATCGGGCCGATGTCGCCGCCTTCGGCAGCCGCGGACACCGGTATTGGCACATCGCCCAAAATGGCCTGTTCGATACGAAAACGTTTGCGACTAACCGACATGATGTATTCCCACCCCTTAACTCCGTGACCTGTTTTAGACAGATGCGATTTAACGTGAGGTTCACGCGGGGAACACATCGCGGCGCAGTGTTCCGCGAAGCGCATACCAGGGATTAACCATGCGTGTGCGGCGTTCACTCAAAATAAACGCTACCGGGCAAATCAGCGCGCAACCTGTGACGTGGTGAATCCAAACGCCGTTTCTGTTTACCAAACCGATGTGGTTTTGACCCTTTATTGACCACGTGCAACGGCGCCGCTCAGGCGTCGCCAAGATCTAACAGTGACGAAACAGTACAGAGTACGTCGATGTTCAGAAAAATGTCTCTCGCGCTCCTTGCGGGCGTGTCGTGCCTTGGCTTCTCCGATTCTGCGTTGGCGATCGACGCCTCTCCGCTCGCCGAACCCACCGTGATCTACGCCAATCGGCCCGCGCAACCTGCGCCGGTACGCACCGCCTATGCCGAACGTTCGCAAATGGGCGGCGGCTTCATTGAATTCCTGTTCGGCGATGGGCCGGTGCAGGGCGGCCGCTATCAGCAGCAGCCGGTCTATCAGCAGCAGCCGGATTACCAGCAGCAGCCGGGGTACGGATATGGCGGAAGGCGCGGCACCCTGCCGCCGATGGATCCGCAACAACCGATGCGTCAGCAGCAGGAAGAGGCGCTCGAGCCGGCACAGCGCCCGGTCGATCCGAAGTACAACAAGCAGGTTGTCGACTATCACGGCAAGGAAGGTGTCGGCACCATCGTCGTCGATACGCCCAACAAGTTCCTGTTCCTGGTGCAGGGCGACGGCAAGGCCTTGCGCTACGGCATCGGCGTCGGCCGCCCCGGCTTCACCTGGTCCGGCGTCAAGACGATTTCGGCGAAGAAGGAATGGCCGGCCTGGACCCCGCCGCCGGAAATGCTGGCACGGCGTCCCGATCTGCCGCGGCACATGGAAGGCGGTCCGCAGAATCCGCTCGGCGCCCGCGCGATGTATCTGGGATCGACGCTCTACCGCATCCACGGCTCCAACGAGCCCTGGACCATCGGCACCAACGTCTCGTCCGGCTGCATCCGGATGCGCAATGAAGACGTGATCGATCTCTACGGCCGCGTCGGCGTCGGCGCCAAGGTTGTTGTGATCTGAGCAAAACCAGGTCTCGAAAAAAAACGGCCGCTCGATCGAGCGGCCGTTTTGCAATCATCGCTGTCGTCCCGGCGAAGGCCGGGACCCATAACCACAGATGTCTGTTGGTTTTGTATGTCCGTTGCCACAGCTTCGCTTACCACGAGCAGTGGTGGTTATGGGTCCCGGCTCAAGGCCGGGACGACGAGGAAGAGGAATCAAAACGGCCGCCCGATCGAGCGGCCGTTTTCTTTTTCAGACGTGACGTCGTTCAGGCTTAATCGTCGTCGCCGCCGCCGTCACCATCGAAGCCGTCATCCATGTCGTCATAATTGTCGTCGTTCGATGCGTTGTCGAAGTATCCGCTGCGTGAGCTGTCACCGCTGTTGTTGTCGTCGAACAGCCCGGTGCGCGAACTTCCGGACGAGCCGATGTCATTGGCACCGGCCTCCCGCGCCAAATCGCCGCCGGATTGATCGCTGCCGCCAGGCCGCCGGTCTTCGACGCTGCCGCGATGACCACCGCTATCGCCGCCGAAGGCCGCCTGCTGGTTGCCGCCGCCGCCCATCATCGAGCGGATGCTGCCGAGCAGCATCGATCCGCCGACCACGCCGGCGGCTGCTGCCGCCGCCGTTCCGAGGAAGGAGCCGCCACCGCCGCCGAACGCCGGCTGCTGCTGCGGCGGTTGACCATAGGCAGGCTGCTGCCCGTAGCCGGGCTGGCCGTATTGTCCGGGTCCTTGTTGTCCTTGCGTCTGCTGCACCACCTCGCCGCTGTTCCAGACCGGGCGGCCGCCCATGCCGGGCGAGCGGACGTTCGGCACCGAGCCGCGCGACTGGCTCTGCCCGAAGATCGTGTCACGCATCGAATCGAGGAAGCCGCCGGATTGATTCTGTTCGGCCGCGTGCCCGCTTTCCAGTTGCTGGATGCGGTCATTGGCGCGCTTCAGCGCTTCGTCCTGCACCAGCGCCGTTTGCACCAACGCATAGACGGCATTGGGCGCACCACGCAGGCCCTGCATGATCGCGGACATGGCTTCGGGATCGCGCGGGGCGCTTTCCAGCTTGGCAAGGCGGTCGAAAAGATCGTCAATCAGTTGGCGTTCTTGCGGTGTCATGGCGTTCTCCATCGCGCCCGGTGCCTCGAAGCGCGGGGCAGATGTAGGGCGGGGTTTGTGTCGCAAGTAGTGGGAGGGCAGATTAAATTTCGGTATGCGACAAAACGACCGGCCGGTTTATTGAGCAAACTCAAGCCAGTGTAACATTGTTCCTTGCCAGCAGCGGCGGCAATTGCGCGCCGGCGAGAAACGCGTGCTCGCTTTCGCGCTGTGTGGTCAGGGGATCGAGGCTGATGAGGGTTTCGTCGACGAAGCCCGGATGACACATCACCAGCCCGCCCTCCGGCATGCCCTGCAGGAATTGTCCCATCAGGACGCCGAAATCGGGCGTCTTCGAAAAATCATAGGCGCCGGCAAAGGCCGGATTGAACGGGATACCGGCACGGGTGGCGAGCTTGCGAAACCGCGAGCTGAGCGCATCGAGCAGCAGCGCCTTCGGCGCGCCGAGCCGTTTGGCCAGCGGCTGCAGGCGGCCGCCCTGGCGAACCCAGGCGCCGGGCGCGGCCTGCTTCACCGCGCGCAGAAACGCATCGCGCACCTGCGGGAAGAGCTGCGCATGCTGATGGCCGTCGACGAAATCCGGCGGGCGGCCGAACAGATCCTGGAACGCGGCCAGCTGATCGATCAATTCGGCATGGATCATCTCGGGATCGAGCCGCCGCAACAGGCCCGAACGCAGCATCGCCGGCAGCGGCAGAAACATGCCGCCATCGGTCGGTCTGAAGTGCATCGTCAGCGGCCGGAATGGCGCGGTCAGCGTCGCATGCAGGCCGATCGCGCAGCGCGGGCTGCCGGCAGCGGCGTCCTGCAGCGCCGTGACCTCGCCGCGGCCGATCGCCGGGCCGACCACCATCACCGATGTCGCATTGAGGCGGCGCTGGCCGATCAGCTCGCGAATGGCGCGATTGACGCCCTCGCTGATCCCGTAATCATCGGCGCACAGCCAGATACGGCGCGGCGGCGCGGCATCGTTCATTCCGCGGCGGTCCGTTCGCTGACAGTTGTGGTGGTCGTTTCGTCCGCGTGCTTCTCGGAGTGTTCGGCGACGAAATAGATCGGACGCGCTTTCAGCTCCGACAGGATCTTGCCGATATATTCGCCGACGATACCGATCATGATCAGCTGCACGCCGCCGATCGTCATCAGGCCGATCACGAGCGAGGGATAGCCGGGGACCTGCTTGCCCGTGGTCAAGACTTCCCAGAGAATAGTCAGGCCGAACAGAAAGGCGCCCACGGCGAGCAGCACGCCGAGCAGGCTGGCAAAGCGCAACGGCGCTACCGAGAACGAGGTCAGCCCCTCGATCGACAGGCCCACCAGCCGGCCGGCGCTGAAGGTGGTGACGCCGTGCGCGCGCGGCGCCGGCTCATAATCGACGCGGATCTGGCGAAAGCCGATCCAGCTCGCCAGACCCTTGAAGAAGCGATTGCGCTCGGGCAGCTGCTTGAGCGCTGCCGCGGCGCGCGGCGACAGCAGGCGGAAGTCGCCGGCATCCTCGGGGATTTTCTGCCGTGCGCCGTAATTGATCAGCGCGTAGAAGCCGTGCACGGCAAGACGCCGCAGAAACGATTCATTGTCGCGATGCGCCTTCGCCGTATAGACGACGTCGTAGCCGTCATCGATCCAGTGGCTGACCAGCTTCTCGACCAGGGTCGGCGGATGCTGGCCATCGCCGTCCATGAACAGCACCGCACCGCGCCGCGCATGGTCGAGCCCCGCCATCAAGGCGGCTTCCTTGCCGAAATTGCGCGACAGCGACACCACCTGAACGTCGAGCGCGTCGGCCTTCAGGGTGCGCGCGATCGTGAGCGTGGTATCGGCGCTGCCGTCGTCGACATAGACCACTTCGCTGGCGAGGCCGTAGCGCTGCCGCAATGTCCTGGCGAGGCCGATCAGCCGCTCGTGCAGCAACGCGAGCCCGGCGGCCTCGTTATAGACAGGCACGACAATCGACAGCCCCCGCGCCGCGGCGCTCGCCGCGGTGGTGGACAGGCCGGAAACGTCAGAGCCAAGCGTCATCGATCAGGTTCCAAATCATCCATATGTTTTGAGCATGATCTCTTCGGAAAACCGGTGCCCACCCCGCATCAAGTGCGGGGCAGGCTTTTTCCGGATCATGCTCCCAACAGCATATGTTACTTGCCACTAGCTGTCGCTACGATGAACGAAAACAAGAGCCGCTTTGAAAACACAGCCGCCTTATTGTCGCAGAAACGCCTCGAGCCGGGCGAACAGCGGGTTTTCCCGGTCGAGCACATATTCGAGGGAAGCCACCGAAACCGTATCGGCGCCGTGCTCGCGCAGGAAGCTGCCGAGCGCGTAGAGCTTCGACGGCGGGCAGTGCAGCGTCAGCATGCCCGACGAGGTCGGGCCGCCGAACGGGGCGACGACACCGAAGCGGTTATGCGCCTCGGTCAGCAGCCTGTCGTTGCAGCCGGCAAAGCGGGTGCGGACTTCGCGATATTTGGCGGCGCGCGCGCGTGCGGCAATGTGATCGAGGATGACGCGCGCGGTCTCGCGCGCCCCGCTCGACCAGTCGGCATCCTTTGAGGCGACGAGGTTGGCCTGGCTGCGCAGGATCACGCCGTCGTCAAGCACCTTGAGGCCGTTGGCGACGAGGGTAGCCCCTGTTGTCGTGATATCGACGATCATCTCGGCGGTGCCGACCGCGGGCGCGCCTTCGGTGGCGCCGGCGCTCTCGACGATGCGGTAGTCGACCACGCCGTGGGTGGCAAAGAAGTTCCGGGTCAGGTTGATGTATTTGGTCGCGACCCGCATGCGCCGGTTATGCTGCGCGCGGAAACCCGTCGTGACGTCGTCGAGATCGGCCATGGTGCGGACGTCGATCCAGGCCTGCGGTACCGCGACCACGACATTGGCGCTGCCGAAGCCGAGATTGTCGATCAACAGCACGCGCTTGTCGGCGTCCACGATGCTTTCGCGCAAGAGATCTTCGCCGGTCACACCAAGATGCACCATGCCGCGGGCGAGCTGCGAGGCAATCTCGCTCGCCGAGAGATAGGCGATCTCGACATTGTCGAGCCCGGAGATCGTGCCGCGATAATCGCGCGCGCCGCGCGGCTTGGCGAGGCTGAGGCCGGCGCGCGAAAAGAACGCCTGGGCTTCTTCCTGCAGGCGGCCCTTGGAGGGAACGGCGAGAACGAAGGGCGCGGTCATGATGCGTTCCCGACCGGTTTGCGGAGTTGCGTCAGGGCTTCGATCCAGACCGAGAAGCCCACCGCCGGGATCGGCGCGGCCGAGCCCAACTGGGTCATCAGCCCGTCATAGCGCCCGCCCGCCACCAGCGGCTCGACGCCGTTGTCCTTGACGCGACCTTTGGCGTGCAGTTCGAACTCGAAGCCGGTGTAATAGTCGAGGCCGCGTCCGAACGACGTCGAAAAGCGCGTCAGGCTGGTGTCGATGCCGCGCGCGGCCATGAAGCCGACGCGGCTTTCGAGCTGATCGATCGCCGCCGTCAAATTGAGCCTGGTGTCCTCGGCCAGCGCGCGCAATTGCGCCACCGCGTCATCGGGATCGCCCGCGATGGCAAGAAAGCGCTTGATGGTCGCGAGCGCGTCGCGCGGCAGCGCGCCGCTCTTGAGCGTCGATTGTTCGAGAAAGCGGTCGGCGATTTCGGCAACCGTGCGGCCGCCGACATTGGTGGTGCCGGCGATCGACATCAGGTCGGTGACCAGCGCCAGCGCGGCCTTGCGGTCGGAGCCGGCAAGGGCTGCCAGCACGCCTTCATATTCATTGCGGCCGGGGGCGGTCGCCAGTGTCAGCTGCTCGATGTCCTGGGCGAGGCTGACCTTGCGGTTGAAATCCTTGATCAGCCGCCGCTTCCAGACCGGATAAAGTTCGAGCGCATCGATCAGCGCGGTGAACAGCGCGACGTCGCCGGTGCGGATTTCGACATCGCTCAGGCCGAACGCCGAAGTCGCCTCCAGCGCCAGCGCCAGCATTTCCGCATCCGCCGCGGCGCGATCCTGCCGGCCGAAGGATTCGATGCCGGCCTGCAGGAACTGGCTCGGCTGACCGTCGCGATAACGGAACACCGGCCCGAGATAGCTGAAGCCCGCGGGCTGGCCGGCGCGGCCCGAGGCCAGATAGTCCCGCGCCACCGGAATGGTGAGATCGGGACGAAGGCAAAGTTCTTCGCCGCTGGCGTCGGTGGTCAGATAGAGGCTCTTGCGGATGTCCTCGCCGGAGAGGTCGAGGAACGGCTCGGCCGGCTGCAGAATCGCCGGTTCAGCCTGGGCGTAGCCGGCCTGCGCAAACGACAAAAGCAGCGCGTCCACCCAGGTGGCGGACCCGGCGGCACCATCGATGGCGGCGGTTACGGTCATTTCGCGTCCAAATATCCCGAAAAACGGGTTCCTAGAGGTATCGAGCGTTTGGTGGCGGAGGCCTTAGCATGGCCGGGGCAGGGTTTCGACAGAGATTGGTGTCGTCGCTTAACGCGGGGTTCAATGAGGCTTAACGGCCTCGGCTGGCTAACCCGGCCCGGCCCAGTCGCCGAGCGCGGCCTGCACCAGCGCCAGCGCCGCGACGCCGGCCGTATCGGCGCGCAAAATTCGGGGCCCGAGCGAAAGCCGCAGGGTTCGCGGCTGGCGCAGCAGCAGCGTGCGCTCTTCCTCGGCAAATCCGCCTTCGGGACCGATCAGGATGTCGATGCCGCCAGCCGCCGTTAACCCGTTTTGCAGCGCCTGCAGCGGCGAGGTGGTTTCCGCGGCCTCGTCGCAGAAAACCAGGAGGCGCTCCGGCTGGCGCTGGCTCAGAAAGCGATCGAGCGGCATCGGCTCGGCAACATCGGCGAGACTCAGGATGCCGCATTGCTCGGCGGCCTCGATGACATTGGCGCGCATCCGCTCGCCATTGACCCGCGAGACCTGGGTGAAACGCGTCAACACCGGCTGCAGCCGTGAGGCGCCCATCTCGACCGCCTTCTGCACCATGTAGTCGAGCCGGGCATGCTTTAACGGGGCAAAGACGTAGGCGATGTCGGGCAGGCGATCCTGCGGCCGGTTCTGAATGAGGATCTCAAGGCTGTCGGGCCGCTTCCGCCCGATAATCTGCGCCTGCCATTCGCCGTCACGGCCGTTGAACACCAGGATCGATTCGCCGGCGGCAAGCCGCAGCACATTGCCGAGATAATTGCTCTGGTTGCGCTCCAGCGCGACCCTTTCGCCCGGGCTCAAGGGGGCATCGACGAACAGGCGAGGGGCACGAAAATCGAGTTCAGGCATCTGTGATTGTTCCGTTTCGCGCCGGTTTTAGCCTAAAGGGCTAGAATCCGGGGACAATTTAATGATTCGGTGCGGCCCAGCGCCGCGCTGCCGCCTAAATCCACGGGTTGTTAAGGGCCGGCAGGAATCGTAAAAAGCCCCGTCGGAATTGTGCTTCGATCGGAAGTCGCCCGGGCCCTGCTGGACCTTTGCCGGAGAAACACCTTTGAAAATCCGCCGTCTCATTGTGCCGCTGACGATTGCCGTGACCGTTCTCGCGGGGCAGGCCTTTGCGCAGACCCCATTTCCGGCGCCGCTGCCCGGACAGGCCGCACCCGCCGCGGCCAGCAACGCATCGCCGTTTCCGCCGGTGAACGGCGCGGCGCCTGCGGCATCGGTGGGTGGTCCTTCACCGTTCCCGTCGGCCGGAGCCGCCCCTGTCGGGGGCGGTTCGGTATTCGACCGCGGAGCGGCGCCGCCGCCACAAGCCGGCGGCGCGCAAGATGCCTGCATGAAGGCGTTCGTCCCGTTGCGCGAGGAGGCCGAGAAGCGCGGCAAGATGATCAAGGCCGCGAGCGATCGCAAGGCGTCGCCGGACGAGGCCTGCAAGCTGATCGGCAGCTACAGTGTGGCCGAAGTCAAGATGATCAAATATGTCGAGACCAATTCCGCGAAATGCGGAATTCCGCCGCAGATCGCCGAGCAGCTCAAGAACAGCCACAAGAACACCGAAAAAATGCAAAAGCAGGTCTGCACGGTCGCCCAGCAGGGAGCACAGGCGCAGCGAGCGGCAGCTCCAAGCCTGAGCGAAGCGCTCGGCTCGTCGGCGGCGCTGCCCGAGGCGCAAACCGTGCGGAAGGGCGGCAGCACGTTCGATACGCTGAACGGCAACGTTCTCACCCGATGACCGCCTTCCGATGAGCGACGCTACGGCCCGCGTTGCCGACGCCACCGGCAACTGGGTCGATACGCGCGCGCCGTCCTGGTCGCGGCCCTATCTGCGGCTTTCCCGTTTCGACCGGCCGATCGGCTCCTGGCTGTTGCTGATGCCGTGCTGGTGGTCGGCGGCGCTGGCCGCCGGCATCGCGCGCGACGCCAGTCAATTGTGGCTCGTCATCGTGCTGTTCTTCATCGGCGCCTTCGTGATGCGCGGGGCGGGGTGCACCTGGAACGACATCACCGATCGCGATCTCGACGGCAAGGTCGAGCGCACGCGGTCGCGCCCGATTCCGGCCGGACAGGTGAGCGTGCCGCAGGCACTGGCGTGGCTGGTGCTGCAGGCGCTGATCGGGCTCGCCGTGTTGCTGCAGTTCAACCGCTTCGCGATCATGACCGGCATCGCGTCGCTGATCATCGTCGCGGTCTATCCCTTCATGAAGCGCATCACCTGGTGGCCGCAGGTCGTGCTCGGCCTTGCCTTCTCATGGGGCGCCTTGATGGGATTTGCGGTCACGCTCGGACGCATCGATCTGACCGCGCTCGTGCTCTATGCCGGCTCGATCGCCTGGGTGATCGGCTACGACACCATCTACGCGCATCAGGACGCCGAGGACGACGCGCTGATCGGCGTCAAATCGACCGCGCGTCTGTTCGGCGCGGCGACGCATCGGGCGCTGGTCGTGTTCTATACGCTGGCGGTGGTGCTGATCGGCGTCGCGTTGGTGCTGGGCGGGGCGCGATGGCCGGCATGGATCGGGCTGGTCGCATTTGCTGTTCATCTGGTCTGGCAAATCCGGCGGCTCGACATCAGCGATCCCGCGCTGTGCCTGCGCATCTTCAAATCCAACCGCGATGCGGGGCTGCTGCTGTTTGCGGGCCTGCTGGTCGATGCGGTGATGCACTGATGCGTAGGGTGGGTTAGCGCAGCGTAACCCACCATCTTGATCTTCCGCACAGCGGTGGGTTACGCCTTCGGCTAACCCACCCTACAAAAAAATCTCAATCCCTTGCGATGATCTCGCGTTCGCCCTGATGGATGTTGGCCGGGTTGAGCAGGTCTCCGGCACGCCGGCGCACCAGAAATTTCGGGCGGCGGGCACGGATGGCGTTGTGGCGGCGGCGGCGCTGGGCCGGATCGCGGCGCTTGTCCTCCGGCAATAGCGGAAGCGCGAAGATATCGCTCCACATCTGCCAGGCGGAAGAAAGCTCCTCGGCATCGGAGCTGACGCCAAGCGGAATGTTCAGCGAAGGGTCGCGATGCACCAGCACCAGCATCTGCGCGTCGTCGAGACCGCGCAAAGCCACGCCGAGAAAATCGCTGACGCGAACGTTGACGGCCATCTGCATGCCGCGGACGGCACGGCGCAGCACGACGCGTTCGCGGTGAAGTTCGATCTGCCGCACGCCGCCGTCAGCGCGGGTGTCCTGCGCATCGAAGCGGAGCGGAAGGGAAAGAGGGTCGAGCCGCAATGCGCGGCCCGACCCGGCGGGATTGATCCCGCTTGTTGCTGTTTGACGCCTCACGGCTTTCGTCTCCCCGCCGGAATTATGTTCCCGGTCGATGTGTGAGACCTTAGCCGAGCGGTTTCCGTTTTGGCTTAAAAAGGCTGGTTAACCCGAGGTCACCGTCACTGCTTCTGCCCGCATGATTGACAAGAGCTTGGCGCGCATGATTGACGAGTCCTTGCTTTGAAGCCGAAAATGATTGGCTTTTGGCACCGCAAAATGCTTGAAATCCCTGTGAATCAGGCACATCTGATGGGTCCAAAGATTTGCGTCCCAACTCGCTTCAATGTCAGGGATTTTGTTTGTGAACTCTTCACCATCCAAGCCTTCATCTTCCGCGACCTCGGACCTGTTCGACCAGTCGGCGCTCTCGACGCTGGCGCAGCAGCTGGTCGAGGCTGCCAAGCGCGCCGGCGCCGATGCGGCTGATGCGGTCGCGGTGCGCGGCGTCAGCCAAGGCGTCGAAGTGCGCGATGGCCGCGTCGAGGAGTCCGAGCGATCGGAAGGCGACGATGTCGGATTGCGCGTGCTGGTCGGACAGCGCCAGGCCGTGGTCTCGACCAACGACATCAGCGGCGATGGCATTTCGAAACTGGCCGAGCGCGCGGTCGCGATGGCGCGCGTCGCACCCGACGACAAATATGTCGGCCTCGCCGATCCTTCACTCCTGGCACGCGAGTTCGCCGATCTCGACCTGCTCGATCGCACGGTTCCCTCGACTTCCGAACTCGAACGCCGCGCCGTAGAAGCGGAGGCCGCGGCGCTTGCGGTCAAGGGCGTGACGCGATCAGGCGGCGCGTCGGCATCGAGCGGCATCGGCGGCATGGTGCTGGTGACTTCGACCGGGTTCCACGGCTCGTATTTGCGATCGAGCCAGGGCATCTCGATGACCGCGATTTCAGGCGAAGGCACCGGCATGGAGCGCGACTACGATTACACGTCGGCGCCGCATGCCTCCGATCTTGCCGCGCCCGAAAGCGTCGGCCGCAAGGCGGGCGAGCGCACGGTGGCGCGCGCCAATCCGCGCAAGGTCGAGACCTGCAAGGTGCCGGTCGTGTTCGATCCGCGGGTGTCGGGATCGCTGGTCGGCCATCTCGTCGGCGCCGTCAACGGCGCCTCGATCGCGCGCAAGACCAGTTTTCTGAAAGACCGCATGGGCGAGCAACTGTTCGCCAAAAACATCCGCATCATCGACGATCCGCTGCGGGTGCGCGGATTGCGTTCGCAGACCTTCGATGCCGAAGGCGTCACGGTGAAGAAGCTCGCGATCATCGACGAGGGCGTGCTGACCTCGTGGCTGCTGGACACCGCGACCGCGCGCGAACTTGGACTGGTGACGACCGGCCATGCGCATCGCGGCGTGTCGTCGTCGCCGTCGCCGGGATCGTACAATCTGCACATGGAGGCGGGCGAGCCGACGCCGGCCGAGTTGATCTCTGACATCAAGCAGGGCTTTTACGTCACCGATCTGATCGGCTCCGGCGTCAACGGCGTCACCGGCGATTACAGCCGCGGCGCGTCCGGCTTCTGGATCGAGAACGGCGAGATCACCTATCCCGTCAGCGAAGTCACGATCGCGGGCCATCTGCTGGCGATCTTCCAATCGCTGACTGCGGCCAACGATCTGGAATTCCGCTATGGCGTCAATGCGCCGACCGTGCGCATCGAGGGTTTGACGCTTGGCGGACGCTGATACGCTTGAAACGACAAAGGCGCGCGACGCCGCGCTGCTGACGGAGACGGTGCGCGAGGCGGGGGCGCTGGCGCTGTCGTTGTTTCGCACCGAGCTGAAGAACTGGACCAAGGGCGCCTCGTCGCCGGTGTCGGAAGCCGACATCGCCGTCAACGATCTCGTCGAAAGCCGGCTTCGCGCGGCAACGCCTGATTATGGCTGGCTGTCGGAAGAAAGCGTCGACGACGACACGCGCCTCGGCAGGAAACTGGTCTGGATCGTCGATCCCATCGATGGCACCCGCGCCTATCTGGCCGGCCGCGAGGACTGGTGCGTGAGCATCGCGCTGGTGGCCGATGCCACGCCGCTGCTGGCGGCGGTGTTCGCACCCGCGACCGACGAATTCTTCTTCGCGGTGCGCGGGCAGGGCGCCACGCGCAACGGCAAGCGCGTGCTGGCGACCGCAGGCACGGATCTGGATTTTTCCCGCATGGCCGGCCCCAAGCCGCTGGTGCAGCGGCTGAGCCCGTCATCCGATGAGATCACGCTGTTTCCGCGAATCGGTTCACTGGCGCTTCGGCTGTGCCGGGTCGCCGACGGCAGCCTGGATGCCGCTTTTGCGGGCGGGCAGAGCCGCGATTGGGACCTTGCGGCGGCGAATTTGATCGTGCACGAAGCCGATGGTAGGATGACGGCGCTCTCGGGGGACACGATTGAGTATAATCGCCGGGAGGTGACGCACGGGGTGCTGGTGGCTGCGGGACGTGATCGGCATGCACGCATTGTCGAGCATTTTCGAATCCGTCCGCTGCCCTGAACACGCCGGACCAGCGTCACGGTTCGTCACGCCACTCATCATGCGATACACCTCAACAAACTCGCTTGCCGGGCACCTCGTTAGGAACAACCATCATGCCAGATAGTGCCCCGCCACAACTGCTTCATCTCGTCATCGGCGGCGAGTTGACCGATCTCGAACACATCACCTTCAAGGATCTCGACCAGGTCGATATCGTCGGCGTGTACCCGAATTACGCCACCGCCCATGCGGCCTGGAAGGCGAAGGCGCAGCAGACCGTGGACAACGCCCACATGCGCTATTTCGTGGTCCACCTCCACCGGCTGCTCGATCCGGGACAAGACACCAAGCAAGATACCAAGCAAGACGCGAAGCCTGCCCGTTGAAACGATTCCTTCGCGATTTGCTGCGCAGCAGCTGGCTTCAGCGCGCGGTCGGTGTGCTTGCGGCCGAATATCTGCGGCTGGTCTGGTTGACCAACAAGTTCAGCTACGAACCGGCTGACGTCTACGACCAGGTCGAGCCCGCCATGCCGGCGATCCTCGCGTTCTGGCACGGCCAGCATTTCATCACGCCGTTCATCAAGACCAAGGAGAGCCATCGCGCCAAGGTCCTGATCTCGCGGCATCGCGACGGCGAGTTCAACGCCATTGCGGCCGAGCGGCTCGGCATCGGAACCATCAGAGGTTCCGGCGACCATGGCGGCGCCTTCCACCGCAAGGGTGGCGTCGGCGCGTTCCGCGAGATGGTGCAGGCGCTGGAGCAGGGGTGGAATGTCGCGACCACCGCCGACGTGCCGAAGCGGGCGCGGGTGGTGGGGCTCGGCCTCATCATGCTGGCGCGGGAGTCCGGGCGGCCGATTCTTCCCTTTGCGATGGTGACCAGCCGGTTCATCCGGTTGAAAAATTGGGACTCCTCCACCATCAATTTGCCATTCGGCAGGGGTGCCGTGGTAGGCATTGATGCGGTTTTCGTGCCGCCGGACGCCGACGCAGAGACCATGGAAAAGCTGCGCCAACAGGTAGAGACTTATCTGAACGAAGCGACCCGCCGCGCCTATGCGGCTGTCGGTCGTCCGGAGGCCGCCCTTGGTTAATTCGCTGCCGCTGCCGATGACGTTGCGCGTCTACCGGAGTCTGTCGTCCGCGATGGTGCCGCTGGCGCCTGCGTTCATCAACCGGCGGCTGAAGCTCGGCAAGGAAGATCCGGCGCGCGTCAGCGAGCGCCGCGGCGTGAGCGCCGATGTTCGCCCGGTCGGGCCGCTGGTGTGGATTCACGGCGCCAGCGTCGGCGAGGTGCTGGCCTCGGCAGCGCTGGTCGAGCAGCTGCGGGCGCTGAACCTGCGCATCCTCCTCACCTCGGGCACGGTGACCTCGGCGGCGGTCGTCGCCAAGCGGTTTCCGCCCGACGTTATCCATCAATATGTCCCCTACGACTCGCCGCGCTACGTCGCGCGGTTTCTCGACCATTGGCGTCCGTCGCTGGCGCTGTTCATCGAGTCCGATCTGTGGCCGAATTTGATCCTGTCGAGCGCGGCGCGGCGCGTGCCGATGGTGCTGATCAACGGCCGCATGTCGCCTCGCTCGTTTCCGCGCTGGCGGCGTGTCTCCGGCACCATCTCGGCGCTGCTCGGCCGGTTCGAACTGTGCCTCGCGCAGTCGGAAACCGATGCCGACAGGTTTTCGACACTTGGTTGTCCCAACGTCGTGACCACAGGCAATCTGAAGCTCGACGTTCCCGCACCACCGGCGGATCAAGCCAAGCTGGAGCGGCTGATGGCGATGACGCGCGGCCGTCCGGTCGTCATCGCCGCCTCCACCCATCCCGGCGAGGACGAGATGCTGGCGGAGGCGCACAAGATCCTCGCCGGATACTTTCCGAACCTGCTCACCGTGATCGTGCCGCGGCATCCCGATCGCGGCGAGGCGATCGCGCGCATGGTCGAGGCGTCCGGCCTGCACGCGTCGCTGCGTTCGCGCGAGGAATTGCCGACCGCTGCGACCGACATCTATGTCGCCGACACCATGGGCGAGCTCGGGTTGTTCTACCGGTTGTCGCCGATCGTGTTCATGGGCGGATCGCTGGTCGAACATGGCGGACAAAATCCGATCGAGGCGGTCAAGCTCGGCGCCTCGATCGTCCATGGCCCGCACGTCTTCAATTTCGGCGACGTCTATGAGGCGCTCGATCAGGCCGGCGGCGCGCGAAAGGCTGACACCCAGGAGGCCCTGGTCAAGCAACTCGGTCAGCTGCTCGCCGATCCCAGGGCGCGCGAAGTATCGCTCAAAGCTGCCGAGCGTGTGGTCGAACGGCTCGGCGGCGCGCTGGATCGCACGATGATCGCGCTGGAGCCGTATCTGTTGCAGCTGCGGCTCGAAATGGGAGCCGCGAATGCGTGAGCCGCGCTTCTGGCACGGCCCGCCTTCTCTTCAATCCAACCTGTTGAGCCCGCTCGCTGCCCTCTACGGCGCCATCGCCGCGAGACGGATGCAGCGCGGGGGCCTGGATGCCGGCGTCCCCGTCATTTGTATTGGCAATTATCACGTCGGCGGCGCCGGCAAGACGCCGACGGTGCTGGCACTGGCGAAGCTGCTCCGCGAGCTCGGCGAAACGCCCGTCGTGCTGAGCCGCGGCTATGGCGGAAAATTACGCGGGCCGGTGCGGGTCGATCCGGAGCGGCATGCCGCCGCCGATGTCGGCGATGAGCCGCTGATGCTGGCGGCGACGCTGCCGGTGGTGGTCGCGCGCCAACGCGCCGACGGCGTTCCGCTGGTGCGTTCGCTGGCGGCGTCCGTGATCCTGATGGATGACGGTTTCCAGAATCCCTCGGTCGCCAAGGATGCCTCGCTGATCGTGATCGACGCCGGCCGCGGCCTCGGCAACGGGCAGGTGTTTCCCGCAGGCCCCTTGCGCGCGCCGCTAAAGCCGCAACTGGCGCGCACCGATGCGCTCATCATCGTCGGCAACGGTACGGCGGCCGACCGCGTTGCGGCCGATATCGCCGCACAGGACAAGCCGGTGCTGCGCGCGCGCCTTGTGCCGAACCAGGATTCGGTGGCTTCGCTGCGCGGCAAGCGCGTGCTGGCCTTCGCCGGCATCGGCGATCCCGCAAGATTTTTTGGCACGCTGACGGCAAGCGGCGTTGAGGTGGTCCGGCAGCACGCCTTCGCCGATCACCATGCGTTCTCGAAGGCCGAGATCGACGGCCTGATCGCCGAGGCCGGCCGCGACGCGCTGACGCTGGTGACGACGGAAAAGGATCTGGCGCGCCTGAGAGTCGGCGGCGGATTGCCGGATTGGGCGAAAGCGATCGTGCCGTTCGCGGTGACGCTCGAGTTTGAGGACGGCGCGAAGCTAAAGAGGTTCGTGACCGATCAACTCTTCAAGGCGCGCGAGAAGAAATTTGCGTCGTCGTCCCGGGCTTGACCCGGGACCCATAACCACCGTCGTCAGTTGTTGAAGCGGGCTGGAGTTCCAGCCTGACATAACCACGAAGAGCTGTGGTTGTGGGTCCCGGGTCAAGCCCGGGACGACAAATAATTCAACCCTGCGTCTTCAGCGCGCCGGGAAAATGCCGCTGCAGCACGGCTGATGGCACCGAATAGGCTTCCTGCAGATCGACGCTCCAGTATTTCAACTCGTCGAGCGGGATCCGCACATCCGATATCGCGCAGCGCACATAGGTTCCCGGCGAGACCACGCGGAAATCGCCATCCAGATATTGCACCTGCGCTTCGCCATGTCCCGAGGGACCGAATTTATTCAGCACCGCAAACTCTCCGACAGGTCGGCCATTTCACAGGCCGACTAAAGTGTATTTTCCAAATCCGATCTATCACAGATAGGCTGGGCTGTCCGCTCCCGAAACCCACCCGCAAGAAACCACCTGCAAGAAAACCACCTGATTGTGATGAATTTTCGCCGATCGCGCGTGATAACCTCCTGATTATGTTCGCATTGCCCCGAGCGCCAGTTTGACCCGGCGAAATCAGATGCGCCCAGCGACACTGCTATTCCTGACGCTGTTCGCCGCGGCCTGCGCAGCCGTGCCGCGCGCCGCTTCGGGCGCGCCACTGCCGGCCCCTAAACAGGTCGATATCCCCGCGCCAAAACTCAACTTGCACGCCCAGCTCTACAGGCCTGACGGTGACGGGCCGTTTCCCACCGTGATCGCGCTGCATGGCTGCGGCGGCCTGAGTGGACATTCCGAGCCGGTGCTGCCGCGCTACCGCGACTGGGTCGAACAACTATTGAAGGCGGGACATGCGGTCGTGCTGCCGGACAGCTACGGTTCGCGCGAACTCGGCCCGCAATGCCGCGACAAGGAGCGCCGGGTGCTGGCGCGCCGCGAGCGGGTGGCCGATATCGTGGCGACGCGGCGATGGCTGGCGCAGCAGGCCTGGGTGGCGCAGGATCGCGTCAGCCTGATGGGATGGGCGAACGGGGCCAGCGCGCTGTTGTGGGCGGTGCGTCCGCAAGCCTGGCGCCACGACGGGCCGGATTTCCGCTCGGCGGTCGCCTTCTATCCGGACTGCCGGATCTCCGCCGGCCTCGGCTGGAGCGCGCGGATGCCGACGCTGCTGTTGATCGGCGCCAAGGACGATGTCAGTTCGCCATCGGCGTGCCGCCAGATGGTGGACGGCGCCCGCGGCCGCAGCGCGCTGGCGCGGATCGAAATCTATCCCGGCGCGCCGCACGATTTCGACCGCGCCAATCTGCCGCTCCGCGCGCTCGGCAGCGGCGATGCCGGCCAGCCGGAACGCGGCCACATCGGCACCGATGCGGCGGCGCGCTCGGACTCGCAAAGGCGCGTGGCGGAATGGCTGGCAAGGTGAGCGAGAGCGACGTAGCGCGGTGTCTCTGCTCCCTCGCCCCGCTCTTGCGGGGAGAGGTAAGGAAGGCGCATCGCTCGCCTAAAACAAACTGCCCTGATCGACCGGCTTGACCACGCGCTTGGGCGCCAGCGTCTTGGTTTCTCGCCGGGCAAGGGTCGGCTGGCTCATCGGTGCTGATGTCGCCGCCGGCCGGTCGGCATCCGCCGTCGCCGCGACGCGGCCGTCGGCGAACTCGATTGACAGAGGCGCGCCCGGGCCGATCGACGCTGCGGCATGCACGGCGTGGCCGTGTTCGTCGCGCACCAGCGCAAACCCGCGCGCCAGCACGCCGCGATAGGACAGCGCCGACAGCAACTGGCCGCTATGGGCGACGCGGGCGTTGAGCCGCGTCATCGCGGTCACCAGCGCGCGGCGCGCGCGCTCGGCAAGGCGCTGCGTGCGTTCGCGGTCGCGCGCGATCGCGTTGCGCTGCGCTTGCGCGTTGGAAAGTTTCGACGCTTTCAGCCTGAGTTCAAGTCCGGCAAAGCGATCGCGCCGGTTGCGCAACAATGCCCGTGCGGAAAGCCTGATGCGCTCGCCGGATACGGTGAGACGGTGCCCCGCCTGCGCGACCTGTCCGCGCAGCACCTTCAGCGTCAAGCCGGCGCTGAGCTGCGAGAAACGGCGATGATGCGCGTTGGTGTTGGCTTTCAAGCCGCGGGGCAGGGCGCTACCTGCGCTGTCCAGCCGCTGCCGCGGGATCGCCAATAATTCGCTGGCCGCGGGCAGGGCGCGCGCCGCGGCGCGCAATTCGTTGCGCCGACTTTCCTGGCCGCGCAGCCAGCACACCATGGTGCGGCGCGCCAGGCCGGCGACCTCGACCAGCAATTCGCTGCGCACCGGCACGGCCATTTCGGCGGCCGCCGTCGGCGTCGGCGCGCGCTTGTCGGCGGCAAAATCGATCAGCGTGATGTCGGTCTCGTGCCCGACCGCGGAGATCAGCGGGATCATGCTCTCGGCCGCGGCGCGAACCACGATCTCCTCGTTGAACGACCACAAATCCTCCAACGAGCCGCCGCCGCGCGCGACGATCAGCAGATCCGGCCGCGGAATCTTGCCACCCTCAGGCAGCGCGTTGAAACCGCGGATCGCGGCGGCAACCTGTTCGGCGGAGCCTTCGCCCTGGACCTTCACCGGCCACACCAGCACGCGGCGCGGAAAGCGGTCTTCGAGGCGGTGCAGGATGTCGCGGATCACGGCGCCGGTCGGTGAGGTCACGATGCCGATCACTTCCGGCAGCCACGGCAGCAATTGCTTGCGCGCTTCGTCGAACAGGCCCTCGGCGCCGAGTTTCTTCTTGCGCTCTTCCACCAGCGCCATCAGCGCGCCGATGCCGGCGGGCTCGATGGCTTCGATGACGATCTGGTATTTCGACGAGCCCGGATAGGTGGTGAGCTTGCCGGTCGCGATCACCTCGAGCCCTTCCTGCGGCTTGAACCGCATTCGGGAATGCACGCCCTTCCAGATCACAGCCTCGATCTTGGCGCTCTCGTCCTTGAGCGCGAAATAGCAGTGGCCGGAGGAATGCGGCCCGCGGAAGCCCGAAATTTCGCCGCGCACCCGGACATGGCCATAGGCGTCCTCCACCGTCCGCTTCAGGGCGGAGGAGAGTTCCGAGACGGTGAATTCGGGCGCGTTGAGCAGTGGTTCGGTGGCAGGCATCTCGTCAATCGAATCAGGCTTTTGGGGCTTCTACGCAAGGTAGGGACTTTTGCTTATCCCCGCCAATCTCCGCCGGTGTGGTGTTTCAGGTAATATAGTAGTGATGACTTTGTCCGTCGGGGGAAAACCGGATTGCGGGCGGAAAAGTCATCTTGGCTCCGGACAAGTGCCATCCTGCTGGAGGCTGCTCTTGCCGTCCGTGAAGGTTTTGTGCGACCTGCTCGACTTGTCGTTCCCCACATCTGGCTCCAGTCATGAACATCCTCCTGCTCGGTTCCGGCGGCCGCGAACATGCCCTGGCATGGAAGATCGCCGCATCTCCGCTGCTGACGAAGCTCTGGTGCGCGCCGGGCAATGCCGGCATCGCCAAGGATGCCGAATGCGTCGCGCTCGACATCACCGACCATCCGGCCGTGATCGATTTCTGCAAGGCGCACAAGGTGGATTTCGTCGTGGTCGGCCCCGACGCGCCGATCGCCGCCGGGATCGTCGACGATCTCAACAGTGCCGGCTTCAAGGCGTTCGGGCCCACCCAGGCCGCGGGCCGGCTCGAGAGCTCGAAAACCTTCACCAAGAATCTCTGCCGCGCCAACAACATTCCGACCGCGGCGTATGAGCATTTCACCGAGGCCGCGAAGGCAAAAGCCTATATCCGCAAGCAGGGCGCGCCGATCGTGATCAAGGCCGATGGTCTGGCCGCCGGCAAGGGCGTCGTCGTGGCGATGAGCGAGGCCGAAGCGCTTGACGCCGTCGACATGATGTTCGGCGGCGGGTTCGGCGACGCAGGCGCCGAGGTCGTGGTCGAGGAATTCATGGTGGGCGAGGAGGCCTCGTTCTTTGCGCTGTGCGACGGCGAACACGCGCTGCCGCTGGCGACCGCGCAGGACCACAAGCGCGCCTTCGACGGCGACCAGGGCCCGAACACCGGCGGCATGGGCGCCTATTCCCCGGCGCCGGTCATGACGGACGCGATGTGCGCCCGCGTCATGGAGGAGATGATCCATCCGACGCTGCGTGCGATGAAGGCGATGGGATCGCCCTACAAGGGCGTGCTGTTTGCCGGCGTGATGGTGACCAAGGACGGCCCGAAACTCGTCGAATACAACGCCCGGTTCGGCGATCCGGAAACCCAGGTGCTGATGTTGCGGATGATGTCCGATATCTTGCCGGCGCTGATCGCCAGCGCCGACGGGCAATTGAAGAATTTCAGCCTGCGCTGGTTCGACGATGCGGCGCTGACCGTGATCATGGCGACGAAAGGTTATCCCGGCAGCTATGGCAAGGGCTCGGTGATCTCAGGTCTCGACGACGCCGCAAAAGTCGAGGGCGTCGAAATCTTCCACGCCGGGACGATCGAGAAAGACGGAAAAATTCTCGCCAGCGGCGGCCGCGTGCTGAACGTCTGCGCCATGGGCAAGACGGTGACCGAGGCGCAGCAGCGCGCCTATGCGGCCGTCGATCGCATCAACTGGGCGGAAGGCTTCTGCCGCCGCGACATCGGCTGGCAGGCGGTGGCGCGGGAGCGCTGACGCCGCCTGCAATCCGCGCAACGCATCTCCGCGCTTTGGCCCTCTGGACACGCAGATGTTGCGATGTCCAAAATCGCCTCAAAACGGAGGAGCGTCCCGATGGCGATTATCGATTCCCAGGTCCATGCCTATGAGGCCAACACGCCGAAGCGGCCCTGGGCCACGGTGCCGAACTGGCCCGACCACGTCACCGGCGACGAGATGGTGGCGGCGATGGACAAGGTCGGCGTCGACGGCGCGATCTTCATCTCCGCCTTCTCGATGTACCGCTACGACGCCAGCTATGCCGTGGAAGTGGCGCGCGCCCATCCCAACAGGCTCGCCATCGTCAAGCCGGTCGACCCGGATGATCCCAACGTCGCCGACGTCATCGCCGACTGGAAGAAGATGCCGGGCGCGGTCGGCATCCGCATCATGCTGACCAGGGAGAACAAGCGCGAGCCCGGTCACCCCGGCATCGACCGCATTGCGCGCGCGGCCGTCCAACATGACTTTCCGGTGAATCTGCTGTGCTGGGACAATCTCGATGCCGGCAGGGCGCTGGTCGATCGTCATCCCGACACGCGCTTCATCCTCGACCATCTCGGCATCCTGCAGCCGCGCACGCCGCCGGCGCCCGCGCAGCCTTGGTCCCCTTGGGCCGAACTGCCCAAGGTGCTGGCGCTCGCCAAACGCAAGAACGTGGTGATCAAGGTCAGCGGCGCCTGCACGCTGTCCAAAGAGCCGTATCCATTCCCTGACATCTGGGACCCGCTGGCGCGCGTGTTTGAGGCCTGGGGTTTCGATCGCTGCCTGTGGGGCACCGACTGGACCCGCGCCTTCGCCGTCGTCAATTACGAGCAGGCCGTCACGCCGTTCCTCAAGACGGACCGCCTCAGTGACACCGAGCGGGCCATGCTGATGGGCGGTGCCTGCGCCAAGGCCTATGGCTGGTCACCGAACAAAGGCTAGCGCATTTCAACAGCGGCCCTAGCCCGGGGATTGCTTCCCATTGACCATCGAAAGAACCGTACCGGCGAGATCGGCGGGAGAATTCACCAGTTGGTCTGCGCCCGCCGTCTCAAGTTCGTCCCTCGTGCCATAACCCCAGAGCACGCCAAGACCGCGCATCCCGACCGCGTGGGCGCCGGAAATATCATGCCGGCGATCCCCGACCATCAGGCTGCGAGACGGCGCAAGACCGTGCCTGGACAGGATATGGGCGAGCAACTCGGGCTTGTGATCCAGCTCGCCGCTCGGCACGGAGCCATGGATGCCATCGAAGTAGCTGGCAAACCCCAGATGCTCCAGAATGCGGCTCGCGAAGATCTCCCGCTTCGAGGTCGCGAGATAGACCCGCAATCCGCATCGCTTCATCTCTGCAAGGCAGTTGCCAATTCCCGGATAGGGCACGCTGCCGAGAAACCCGCTTTCACCGTAGTGCTGACGATAGGCCGTGACTGCTTCACCGACCCGGTCGTCTCCGTATGACTGCAGCAGGGTTTGCATGATCTCTTCGAGTGGCGGCCCGATGATGCGTTTTATGTCGGGGGTTCCATCCGGTTCATGTCCAAGGGCGCGCAGCGCCGCCAGACAGCTTGCCGAAATGCCGGGATACGAATCGATCAAGGTGCCGTCGAGGTCCAGAAGAACGGAGCACGTCATGATCCAAAGCTAGCGGCCAAAGCAAACCTGTACAAGTTCGCTTGATTTCGTTGCTGCGTCGGCTCATTCGCGGCAAGGCAATGCAGCGGCAAGTCCGGCCATGTCGCGGTGAGGTCTCATCCGGCGCAGCCACCGCCCCCCGTTTCCCGTTACTAGCCTAAGCCGATCCGATGGCTTATTCTGAAGCCCGGGGCAGGCAATGACACCACGTTCTGCAGCAGGCGGCGGATCGAAAAAGCCGCAAAGCCGTACGGCGAAGCCGCGAAAGCGGATCATTGCGCCAAAGGTGGCGCGCGCTTCCAGGTCAGCGAAAACGGACGCCGAAAATCCAGCGCAAACCGAAGTCGAACGACTCGCCCTCGAACTTCAGCAAGCCAGAGAGCGCCAGGCCGCGACATCCGAGGTCCTGAGCCTCATCGCCGACGCGCCGACCGATCTTGCGCCGGTATTCGACCGGATCGTCAGGAACGCAGCGCGGCTCTGCCAGAGCGTGCTGAGCGCCGTCTACCGCCGGGACGGGGACCACGTCCACCTGGTCGCGCACGATCAGTTCTCTCCGGCATCGGTGGCGGCGGTGCGCAAAGCCTACCCGGCTCCGCTCACCAGCAAGAATCTGATCTCGGTCGCGATCCGCGAGCGCCGCGTCGTGCATGAGCCGGATGTGCTGGTCTCCGGCGGCTACAGCGAACTGCAGAAGACATCGGGCTATCGCAGCATCCTGATCGTGCCGATGCTGCGCGACGAGGTCGCGATCGGCGCCATCGCGGTGATGCGCCTGGAGCCGCAATTATTCCCCAAGGCGCAGGTCGAGCTCCTGAAGACCTTTGCCGGCCAGGCGGTCATCGCCATCGAGAACACGCGGCTGTTCACGGAAGTGCAGGAACGCACCAGGCAGCTGTCGCAATCGCTTGACGATTTGCGCGCCGCGCAGGGCAGTCTGGTACAGACCGAGAAACTGGCCGCGCTGGGACGGCTGGTGGCGGGCGTTGCGCACGAGATCAACACCCCCGTCGGCACCAGCCTCACCGTGGCCTCAGCATTGATCAACAAGACCAAGCGGTTTGAAGCCGATGTCGCCAAGGGTGACGTGCGCCGCTCGACGCTCTCGGAGTTCATTGCGGCCAGCCGCGAGGCGGCGTCGCAGATCATGTTCAATCTTGGCAACGCGGTCGAACTGATCCAGTCGTTCAAGCAGGTTGCAGCCGATCGCAACGTTTCGGACCGCAGGCGTTTCGATCTCGGCGAGGTGACCGAGCAGGTCGTCGGGGGATTGCGGTTCGGGCTGCGAGGTCAAAACCTGACGGTCGCCGTCGAATGCGAACCCGATCTTGTCATGAATAGCTATCCCGGACCTTACGGCCAGGTGCTCACCAATCTGGTTCTCAACTCCGCGGCGCATGCCTTTCCGGACGGCGGCGGGGGATCGGTCCATATTGCGGCGCAGGCATCGGGCAAGGGCAATGTCGAGGTGCTGTTTTCAGACGACGGCTGCGGCATGAGCCCGGAGGTCAAGCGCCAGGTGTTCGACCCGTTTTTCACCACCCGGCGCGACCAGGGCAACACCGGCCTCGGGTTACACATCGTCCACAACATCGTGACCAATCGTCTGGGCGGCCGGATTCATCTGGAAACCAAACCCGGCATGGGCACGAAAATCCAGATCATCATGCCGCGCGAAGCGCCGCGGGAAGCGGCGGCGGAGTAGGGCGGGGCGACGCGGCGAGATCGCGAAGCGGTGCTTGCAATGACCCATCCACGTCGTCCCGGACAAGCGAAGCGCGATCCGGGACCCATACGCCGCGGCCCATCGGTGAGAGCGCAGGTCTTGGACACCTTCTGCAAACAATGAGGGCCGCGGCGTATGGGTCCCGGCTCAAGGCCGGGACGACGTCGCTGCGCTCGCGACGACGATTGACTGCGACAAAGTAACCCGACGGGCAAAATTCCACTTCCCTCGTAGGGCAAATCAGCGGTTTGAATCGTCGCGTCCCGCCCGACAAGAGGGGCGTGCGCACGTCACGAACGCGCGGCGGGATGCGGTGGACGTTTGTTGCGCCTGACGACGGCGTATACAGGCGTACGGCAAAACCGTGTGGTCCTGGCGCCCGTTGCCGGCGTCAAGCTGTCGAAGAAGCGCGAGCGGAAGCGGCAGCGACGGAGTCAACCAAGAACTCGTCTCCGGGGAGAGCGCGGCATAAGCCGTAAAGCCATTGCGCAGGGAAGGCCGGGTGTTCTCCGCTGCCCTGTATGCTCGTGTGCAGCCTACTTAGTGCAAACCGCACACGGGACCGCGGGTGCAGCGCGCACCCGGTCTTCCCTGCGCCCTCT